>JAKFXB010000146.1 GCA_021731585.1 Alphaproteobacteria bacterium | reverse complement strand
TTGTTCATGGAATCGAGAAAATTAAAATCTATGGAGAGTATCTTCCTGTTCGCGCGGAAATTGTGAATCAAGATGCCCTTTCTGCCCATGCTGATTATCAAGAGATCCTAGGGTGGCTCAAAAACTTCAATCGTCCTCCAAAAGAGGTCTTTTTGACCCATGGAGAACCTCTTGCTTCAGACTCACTCCGTCAAAAAATTGAAGAAACCTATAAATGGAAATGTAAGGTCCCTGAATATCTTGAAAGCGTTAATTTAAGCCAATGAAGAAAAATGAAACCATAAAGGAAATAAGGCAACAAATACCGCAAAAGTCACTAAGTTCATTCACCCTAAAGGTGAAGCGTATTGGGATTGATACAAAAAAACACCTTGTAATCTACATGCGTGAGGATTGTGCACTCTGTAAGTCTGAGGGGTTTCGCTCCGAGGCAAGAATACAGATTAGCCTGGGAGAGCGATGGATTATTGCCACACTGAATGTGGTTACCTCTGAAATTCTAAAAAATCATGAAATTGGCTTTTCCGAAAGTGCTTGGGTAAAATTAGGAGTGAGAGTTGGCGATGAAGTTATAGTCTCTCATGCAAACCCCTTGGATTCTTTTGGATATGTGAGAGCGAAGCTTTATGGGAAGCCACTGGCTCGTTCAGGATTTAAGAATATTATGAAGGATATGATGGAAGGTCGATATTCTGATATCCAACTTTCTTCATTCATTACAGCCTGCGTTGATTTGAGTCAAAAGGAAATGATCGCATTAACAAAAACAATGAGCGAAACAGGGCGCCAACTAAAATGGGGACATAAACACATTGTTGATAAGCATTGTGTAGGTGGACTTCCTGGCAATAGAACTTCTATGCTGGTTGTGCCAATCCTTGCAGCTCAGGGTCTAATCATTCCTAAGACGTCTTCAAGAGCGATTACGTCACCTTCAGGAACTGCTGATACCATGGAGGTTTTGGCGCCGGTCACTCTCTCTATGGAGGCAATGAAACGCGTTGTTGAAAAAGAAGGGGGATGCCTCGTTTGGGGTGGCTCCGTTGACTTAAGTCCTATTGATGATGTGCTTGTTCAGGTTGAACGAGCTCTTGATCTGGACAGTAGCAAACAATTGGTGGCATCAGTTTTGTCAAAAAAAATCGCTGCAGGTTCAACAGATGTTGTTATTGATATGCCCATTGGCCCTACAGCAAAAGTTAGATCTAAAAAGGAAGCGCAGTTTTTAAGTTCCTTATTCCTAAATGTTGCGAAAGCCTTTGATCTCAATCTCACTATCGTAGTAACCGATGGTCGCCAACCTGTAGGCCGAGGTATTGGGCCCGTTCTAGAAGCAAGAGACGTTCTTTCCGTTCTCAGAGGAGATGAGGATGCGCCTCAGGATCTCAGAGAGCGAGGGCTTTTCCTAGCAGCAAAAATTATGGGGTCTTGTAAAGGGCATACGCCTCAGGCGGCTTTGCTTGAGGCCAAGAGAATCTTGGATGATGGACGCGCTTTAAAGAAATTTGAAGCTATTTGTGAAGCGCAGGGGGGAATGCGCGAGCTACACTTTGCTTCTTTCAAATATGTTGTAACGGCTAAATGTGAAGGAGTCGTAAAAAATATCGACAATCGTCTCATCGCTCGCATTGCTAAGCTTTCAGGAGCTCCTGACTCGCCTTCAGCAGGAGTTGATCTTCATACTCCTTTAGGAGCTCATGTTGGAAAGGGGCAACCTCTTTTTACCATCTACGCAACCTCAGCGGGAGAGTTGGATCACGCCCTTTATTACTTTGAAGCTCATCAGGAAGTTATTAAAATCAGAGAAGGCTCTCTATAAAGCTGGACGCCCCTAAAAACCGGGAGAAAAAATTAAAACAAGTGTTATAATTCTTGGTATTACTTTTTGTTTAACTTTTCTTTTAACCACTGAGTTGCATCTATTCCTTTCATGGATCGACCAATAAGGTAACCTTGCCCCCCATCACAACCCCATTGTTTTAAAAGATCATATTGCTTTCGTGTTTCAATACCTTCCGCAATGACCTTTACCTTTAAGTCATGTGCAAGTGAGATTGAACTTTTTACAATAGCAGCCGCTGCTGGGTTATGATTAATTGATTGAACAAAGACTTTGTCAATCTTGATCACGTCAATGGGAAGCTCGAGAAGATACTGTTGGGAAGCTTGTCCAGTCCCGAAATCATCAATTGCAATCTTTAGGCCAATTTCACGAAGCTGATTTAGCGCAAGGGCAATTGTTGAGAGGCTTGAGGCCACTGAAGTTTCTGTAACTTCAATTTCAAGAAAATGTTGAGGAATTCGATAGAAATCCAAAAGCTGAGTTAAAGTTGCATAAACTGAAGGATTATGAAAATTCTTTATGGCAAAGTTTATGCTAATGGGAACCAAAATGCCTTGGCTATCCCATTCATGCATTTGCGCTAAGGCAGTTTCTATAAGCCATTGCGTAAGGGGTTGAATGAGAAGGGTTCTTTCGGCTAGAGGAATAAAGTCTTCGGGAGAAACAGGACCCAGCAATGGATCATTCCATCTCACAAGTGCCTCAAAGCCAAGTACCTTATCTGTTTGCAGATAAATCTTTGGTTGATATTCTAAATATAATGATTTGTTATCAATGGCATTTTTTAATTGATGAAGAATTACGAGATTACGATTAGATATGTCATCTAT
>JAKFXB010000105.1 GCA_021731585.1 Alphaproteobacteria bacterium | reverse complement strand
TTTTTATCCAGGCAAGAAGCTCTTCTGCTTTTGAGAGCTTGGGAAAGAGATCGAAAGTCGTATCTAACACAATCCAATAGATACGGCGGGCATGGGATTCGAGGTAGTCACAGCAAGCAGCTGCTCTCTTAGCAGATTCTAAGGTAACATCTCGGTCCTTTTGTCCATCGGCAAGATGAACGATATGAAAGATTAGAGCTAAGGATGGCATCAGACTGCGATATTTGGAGAGATGCTGCAAAATGATGGGATGGTCATTTCCTTCAAGTTTTTCTTGCAGTTGCTTGATCCAATCATGAAAGAACAGTTGAGCTTCCCATGAAAAGCGAAAGTAAGGAATGATATGCTGACCTTCGTAAAGAAGTTCTGGGGATTTTGCTCCATGCTCTGTAAACACCATGGCATCAATTGTTTTACAGATATGAAGAATACGGTTTTTGGCAAAGGAATCAGGATATTGATCTACCAATTTCCAAGGTGTCTTGTCAGGATAAACAAGCAGCTGAAAACGCTGCAATAGCCCGTCGTTATCAAGCTTTGTAAGCGCCTTATTCAAATAAGCCGTTATTTTGTCCGGTTGGGTTGTTCCTAAAATGGAAACACAGATATTTTGCGCATGAATGGTGCCTCGGCCCATGCGATCAATAGTATAGGGCTTATCGCCATTCCAAGCTTCAAGATAAAAGCTTCGGTCGGATTCATGACCTTTCTTTTCCCAACTTTCTAGAAAACCCATCAGCTCATCTCGATAAATTAGAACGCCACCAGAATTTTGAGACAAGATTTCGTGCATTTTTTCAAGGGTGGTATCGCTGACTTTATAGCGCTTAAAATGAGGCTCAGGAGGACATTTTTTAAGAAGAATCGCCAGTTGGTCCTTAAGAGAGGTAAGCTCTTCCTCGCTTCCCTTCTCAATGGCCTCTTTGATTTGACGTTCTAAGAGATTCTTTGCTTCAATGAAGGCAGTTTTTTCAGCCTCGTATTGGCTCTTTTTCTCCGTATACTCTTTTTTAGCTTTCAGCTCTAAGTGCCCAAAGGGAAAGAGAACTTCTGAACAAATGGGTGATTTTAAGGTTCCGGGATCTCCTAAAATTCCTCCCCATAGGTTGGGAACAACGGTCCAATCGTCCTGAGAATTGGGCTTAATGCTACACCGAGCACCAATGAGACTTGCCATCATAAGTATGGCAGGGATGACCACAAAATCGAGCGGACATTGCCGCCTGTTGCAAATATCTCTTATCCAGGGTTGAAAGGGAACGGGTAACATACCAAGGGTTATGGGAAGAACAGGGAGAAGTGTATTTTTTATGGGAAGAGGTTCAGTTTGGTGAATAGTTTGGGAGTCAGGAACAATAAGGGGAGCATGTTCAATTTGGTATCTAATCACCTCTAGCCCTTCAAGCACATGCAAATCATTAAAATCCGTTGGATGGGTTTCTGTATTTTTAAATTGGGGAAACACAAGGGAACATCCATATTTGCGGGCTACTTCTTCTGCTTTCTCTCTGCCAGTGTTACACTCTTTCCAACAATCCTCATCGCCTGCGATAAGAATGGGACTTTTGGAATAGACACTCTTTAACTCTTCAATCACGGGTCCCAGGTTTCCTGCATCAAAAGCAATCACTGTTGGCCATCCCGTTGCCATGGTAATACTTGCCCCTGTGGCATAACCTTCAACAATGATGAAAGGCTTTCCGTCCTCAAGTTTTCCTATAGGGTGAAAACACCCCTTTTTACGTCCTCCTGGGAGAAAACGTTTCGTTCCCTCTGGTCCAATCCATTGAAGGCTCCAAAGCTTCTCTGCGGCATCCTTAAGAGGGATAATGAGGTAGTCTTGCCGAAAGCGAACTCCAAAGGGTTTTACTTTTTTCTTTTCAAGGTAAGAAGATGTACCTGTCTCTGAAAAGGAATTCCATTTGTCTAAAGCAAGGAGTGCTGTTTCTTCGTATTTTCTAAGTTTTTCTTTCTTGGCATGCTCTTGAGTTTTCCTAATTTGCTCAGAGAGCTTTTCTTTATCTTGAAGTGGCAGGCTCTCCCCTTGCAAACTCCACTTTTCGTGAACATCACGGCTCCAGTCACCAAAAGCCCCGGCTAGGCCATGAAAAACATACCATCCATCCTTGTGTCCCCTGTTTCCTGTGGAAAAGCGGTGAATCGTGCCATCTCCTATGATGTTCTCCTTAAAGGGCACACCCGCTTTGTTCATAGCTTCTTTAAAGTTCTGGGCATAGTTCCCTGATAAAATAGGAGTGAAAGAGAGATCACCCCGCTCTTTCTGAGAACGGGTTTCATCCATTGTACTTGTTGCCTTTCACATCATACTTGAGGTGATTTGTATCATTGGGCTTGTTGACCGTTCGCATTTCAATAAAATCTAAAAGATCGCCATAACGGTATTTGGCAAGTCTCCCCACCTTAACAACAGGAAGGTCATAACGTTTTGTTGATTTCCACAGAGCAAGAGTGAGCTCTTTGACACCTAAATACTCTGCAGCTTCTTTTCGAGTTAAGAGGCGGTTTTTATCGAATGGTTCCATGGTTTATCCTTTCTTGTGGGACTTAGATTTTAATGAATCATTATCCAATTGTATGACTATTAGATAACGCTCATCATCATTAACAAAAGTATACACAAGAAATTCTAAAATAAAACTTGAGCAAGGAAATTTCTATAGTGAAGTCTATCTAGAC
>JAKFXB010000011.1 GCA_021731585.1 Alphaproteobacteria bacterium | reverse complement strand
GACAATGGAAAGTCCCTCAAACCATGAGAGATGCCATAGGGCTTCTTTCCCCACGAGGCGTTGAGCTTGTTTTTGATGAAGAAAACTTCTTTGATGTAAGATTTACCAAAAAAGATCCGTAATCGCCTTTAAAATTTTACGAGGAGGATAAGATAAAGCTTGATAAAAAGTGAGGGTTCTTGGAGACACAGCCCCGAGAAACCCTCAAAACCACAATCCCGGCTTAGGCCACAATCACAACGCGACACAAAAGGTTTTCAAGATTCTCCCTGAGTTCCTGGATCCTTGAGATAAAGATCTCCAATTGCTCCAGAATCAACGTGAGTCGATGATCTCCCAGCTCATGACTTCGAACCGATGCCCGAAAAGCATAGGTCTCTAAAGCTTGAAAGATAAGATCGAGGTGCTGAAATTCTAGGGATAATTGCTTGAAAAAATCGGGTGATGCATGTAGTTTGGTGTCAGCCATGGTATACTCCTTGTTCTGTAAGCATGGCAAACGCACTGAAAGTTAAGTCCAAGTAAAACTCTCCTGGAATTGGTTTAAAGCGCTTTTTGAGTTATACCTAACAATTATAAGAATAATAATTGGGAGGTATAAAAAATGAATTTATCACAAACTTTTCTTGGACATTTTGAATCATTAGAAGACCCTCGATTGAATAATCACAATCTGAGGCATAACCTCATAGACATTCTCGTCATTACAATTTTAGCAACCATCTGTGGCGCGGATACATGGGCAGAAGTGAGTGAGTTTGGCACCGCAAAATATGAATGGTTAAAAACATTTTTAGCCTTACCGAATGGCATTCCGTCGCATGATACGTTTGGGCGTGTTTTTGCTCTCATGAACCCCAAAAAGTTTGAGGCTTGCTTTTGTGATTGGATTGATTCGTTAGAGATTGATAGGGATAGGGAAATTATAGCCATTGATGGGAAGACACTGCGAGGCTCAGGGAATAGGAGAAAAAATAAAAAGCCCTTACATCTTGTGAGTGCTTGGGCCGTCAATAATCGTTTAATGCTTGCACAGGTAAAAACCGAAGAGAGATCAAACGAGATCGAGGCCATTCCCCGCCTCCTTAGTATGTTAGATATTAGCAAGTGCATTGTAACCATTGATGCCATGGGATGTCAGAAAAGCATTGCTCAGCAAGTTATTGATCAGAAGGCTGATTATGTCCTGTCTTTGAAAGAAAATCAGCCAAGCTTATATCAGGATATAGCGAGTATTTTTGCGCTAGGAGAAGCTCGCCAATTTAAAAAAATGCTCAATGCGCGCAAAGTCGAAAAAGTCCATGATCATGGACGAATAGAAACACGCCGATACACTCTCATATCAGCCCGAGATCCTATAATGTTCCAGTTCAGATGGCCAGGAATGAGAAGTATTGGCATGCTTGAAGTTACAAGGACAACCAACAATGAAGTTGAAAGGTCGAAGCGTTTTTTTATTACCAGTTTGGACGAAGATATAGATGGCTTTATGAGAGCCGCTCGAAAACATTGGTGCATTGAAATCAATTTGCATTGGTCCTTAGATGTGAGCTTTAAAGAGGATCTTAATAGGGCCAGAGCCGGTCATTCAGCTCAGAATTTAGCGACAGTAAGACGGATTGCTTTAAATTTACTGACTCAAGAAAAAACTCATAAAAACGGCATCTCTTGTAGACGCAAAACAGCAGGGTGGAATCACAAATACTTGATGGACGTTCTTACAATGGGGAAAACGAAGAAATCCTCTTTGGGGCCTGGACTTAATAGAAGCTAAGGAGTTCTCTATCAGAGAATGTAGTTTTAGGTGCCTATTCTTTGGGTTCTAAAGCAGCTTGAACCTCTTCCAATCAAAATCAGGGCGGATCTCTTCTTTTGTGACTTGCCCTCTTGTTGCCTTCTCAATTCTCATGCAATTGAGGGGACTCGGGACAGCTTTACCATGCACCCATTTAAAGGCGCTTGTATAATTGGCTCCGATAGCTATGGCAAGCTTTGATAGGGAGCCACATATATCAGCAGCTTTTTTAATCGCTTCTATATTTTGTACATCTTTTTTAGCCACACGCTGATCTCTCGTTCAATTGTTTAAGCGATAGATTCAACAATAGCCTTGTTTTTATTGGTGTGCAATGAGGATTAAAAAGGGCTATTGACTAATATATAGCTCACACCATATACTAAGCACTATACCAAGAAGGAAAGGAACAATAACATGGACATCAACTCTATGAAAAATTACCAGCTGATTAAAGCGTTCATCAGCGGCTTTTTAGACAAAAGAACAGGGCCCTACAAGAAATTAAAAGCTGTTGATACTCTCTGCCGTGAAGCCATTGAAAAGCATCTATCCCAACATCCAGATATTAAGACTCTTATCACCCACAATAAAGAACAGGAGGTATGGATAAAAGACCTCATCGTTAATTATACGCTTTTAAAAATGCACCATCATGCCCTTTTGTGGGAAATTGATGCCCATCAGCCGCAACTGCAGGAGAGCCTCCATGATGAACGCAAATAGACTGAAAACCTTTTTAAAAGAGTTACAGAATGATCTTATTTTTTTATCAAGTTTAGTGGAACAAATGGAAAGTAAGGTCAGTGATGCTAAAATTACCTGTACAGAAGCTTTGATCGTCTGCCGCCATGAAGAAAAGGAAAAAGGTTCTTAAAAATCTTTCTTGTTTAAGAGTCTAGCTTGGGAAACACTTTTCAATGCGTTTGCCATGGTTCTGTAAGGGGTTATTATGGTAAGCTGCAC
>JAKFXB010000055.1 GCA_021731585.1 Alphaproteobacteria bacterium | reverse complement strand
TTATAAGGAAG
This sequence comes from Alphaproteobacteria bacterium, assembly GCA_021731585.1. Classification (GTDB taxonomy): domain Bacteria; phylum Pseudomonadota; class Alphaproteobacteria; order UBA9655; family UBA9655; genus UBA9655. The sequence continues at coordinate 2,792 of JAKFXB010000055.1, read as the reverse complement.
TCTTAATTTTATAGCTGTCCTTAAAATATAACAATGTGCGTCATCCCGGAACCTAGGAGAATCCTATGCAATTATTTCTGAAAACACCGCCGCTTCAAGAACCCCTCACGTTGGAAGAAACGAGAGCTTATTTAAGACTTTCATCTGACCAGGAGGAGGAGCACCTCGCCTCTTTAATAGCGTCTGCAAGAGCTTACGTTGAAACTGCAACTGGACGCGCTCTTCTTAAGCAAAAGTGGCTCATGCAGATAAAGCCCCCCTATCCACGTTTTTCACCCCTTATTAAACGAGAGGGAAAAACCCTTGAAATAGCTTTTCCCCGCCCTCCCCTTCTGGAAGTCGAGTCCGTAAAAACGAGAGAGAAAGAGGTGGACTACACGGTTGAAGACCATAAATTACGTCTCTCTCCAACCCTGTGGAATCAAAACCTTTCTATAACCTATTGGTCTGGATATGGAGAGACATCCTCTGCCCTTCCTCCTGACTTAAAAATGGCTGTTTTAATGGCCGTGCGCTGTTTGTACGACCATCAAAAACTCGATGTTCCTCTTTTGAAACCTTTTAAAGTCCTTCACCTCATTTAAGGAGATCTTTATGAAACCCATAAGCACACGCGACCTCAGAGAATCTATGACTCTTCTTGTGCCTCACCAGGCATTGTTGCGTGGAAAAGAGAAAGGAATTGTTGCGAACTTAAAAATTTAGTAAAATTTGGTTTGATAACAACATTCTAAGGAAGAATGTATGCCAAATGCACAAAACAAAGTCCGCAACTGGAGAGAGTATAACGAATCTTTAAAAAGAAGGGGAAGCCTAATTTTCAGTTTTGATGAGAATTATTTATCCCAACTTTATTATAAAGATGCTCAAGTAAGAGGCGGTGAACGCCTTTATAACAAAGGAATGTACGAGTTTTTACTGACGATTAAAGTGATGTTGCGTCTCCCTTGGAGATCGACCATAGGTTTTGCAGAAGGTCTATTAAAGAAAGCCTTCCCTCATGAGACTATAGCGGTCCCTAATTATGCCCATGCCAGCCGAGAATGCGCACGTCTAAACCTTAAGATAAAACAATTAGTGCCTCCTCGTTTAGAGGGTATGGAGCTTGCCTTCGATAGTACAGGCGTTAATGTTTATTCAACGAGTGGCTGGCATCAAAGGAGATATGGCAAAGAAAGCCTTTATCGAAAAAGAGATCAATGGAAAAAAATCCATATTGTGATGGATTTAGATAACCAGCAAGTCATGTCCATGGAATTTACAGATAGTAACGTTAATGATTGTGAGGTTATCGGGAGTCTATGCAAAGAGATAAAAGGTAAGATTAAAAGCGTAAGAGCAGATGGCGCTTATGACACGGAGAAATTTTACTCTATTATAGAGGATTGGGGCGCTCGGGCTATGATTCCCCCCGCAAGGACATCTAAAGCGCAAGATGAATTAAAAAGAAACCCCAAACAAAAGAAAAGATGTCTTGAGCAGAGAGATAAAACCATAAAGGAAATTCGAAAATATGAAGACTTTGATGAGGGCTTAAAAACTTGGAAAATACAAAGCGGGTATCACCGAAGATCCCTCATTGAGTCCTTTATGTTTAGGTTAAAAAAGACCTTTGGATTTAATCTTCAACACAAAACACATCAAGCAAGAAGAAACGAAATCATTATAAAAATCAATCTATTAAATCAAATGGCTTCATACGGCAGAGCTCAATATGCCATATAGCCTTTAAAATTAAATTTAAAGCCTTTTAGGCCAACATCATCCTCACTTTATGATCCACGCAACAATGCCTCCTCGCGGAAGCGAGGATCCATAAAACTTTTCCGTTTCAATACGTTGATGGATTCCCGCCTGCGCGGGAATGACAAAAAAGAGAAAGGAATGACAAACCCCGGAGTAATGAAAGTGCAAAACAGGTGACGAAAATGTTTCACGTGAAACATTTTTATTCTATTGTTAAGGTGTAACCCTGTTTCTCAAGCCATGTCAGAAGATCTTCTACATGAAGAGCGCCCACCAGAATTCCTATTGTTTCGCTTATGTACTCCTTGAAATAGGGCTCTAAGATTTTGGCAATCCACATCCGTGTTCGGTCTCGTGTGTGATCCGGATCGGGCTCTTCATACTCTAAGGGGATTCCCTTTAAAAGTTTATGGTTTAGATCTTTGTAGGGGTGCTTATAAAACGCCACAAGATCTTCCACAGTGTCTTTTGGTTCTTCTTTTAATGTGCGCCGATAAAATGAATCCAGATATTCTTTTTGAGATTCTTTCAAAGGAAACTGAGATTTTAATTCGGGATGATTTCTACAAAGGCTTTCCCAATTTTGGCCTTCATAGGCCTTCCGCGTGAGGGGAGCATCTAAAGAGATAATAGGGTTTTTCGATAATCCCTTGAAATTCCTTATCAATTCTCCATCCATTCCTTGAAAACTGTGGTAATGGGTTAAAGCAAGCAAGAGGGAAAAAAGATCGAAGCTGTCAATGGGCTCGGTGACTCCCAGATAGCCTAAAACAACTCCAATTCTTCGCCGTCCTTCCTTTGTAAGCGTGGCAGGTGGGCCGTCTTTTAAGGGGCTTAAAGGAAATTTATGATTGTTTTCAACAAAGAGAACGTCGCTTTCCATCAGAGTTTTTTTTATATCTTCGCGATTTTTTAAAACGCCCAAAGGGAGTTCGTGGGCTGTTCCCACGATTGAAATTACTTGTTTACCTTTAACAGCTTTAAAATAAGGAATTTTTATTTTATCTTCTAAAGCATGCACCTTAAAAAAGCTACTCGTTACAAAG
>JAKFXB010000103.1 GCA_021731585.1 Alphaproteobacteria bacterium | reverse complement strand
ATGGTATATATGAATACTTATTCATGTTATCTATACATATTCCCTTGTTCATGAAATCCTCTTAACATATTTCTTCATGGACCTTATTATTTTAAAATATATAGAGGTATACAAAAAATCATAAAGGTGAGGGTTCTTTTTTAAATATGTAAAATGAGTGCGACAGTGCGACAAATGCGACAACACCCCTCTAAGCCAGGGAATTCCTGGTGTTTAGCTGTCGCATTGACTTTGGGGTGGAATGCGACAGATTGCGACACATGAAAGGCTTGCTTTTAACGGGGGAGGTAAAATGATCTTATGGAATGAATATCCGATCTTATCAGAGAATTTTCTAAAGCAGCATCATGACCTGGTGCTTTATGATGTGTTTCATCAGGTAGTTGCGTTTCTCCTGCATCCTCCCCCTTGTCATTGTACTGACGCTCCTTGCCAATGTGACTTACTCCAAAAGAAGATTAGCTTTTCCCTTAACCTGGATCTTTTTAATTTCCTTCAGGAAACTCATGAGGATTCAGAATTTCTCTCTGGAGCTCGGCTTCTTTTAAATATTCCTCAAGAAAGTTACTTTCAGAAAAACTATACACAAGCTTACCCTTCCTGGCTTATTGAGAAAAACTTGAATGAAGAAGAAAAGAATTTTAAGGCTGTTGACCAGTTAACATGGGCTCTTCTTCGCCTTTGTGAAACTTATCAACTTTCTTATCTGAGGGAAACAAGAACCAGTATTAGTGAGTCATTAGAGGTAATTTTTGGCAATACCCCTGTCAAAACAAACCGACACAACAAATTACAGGAGAGTCATGGAGGAGAACATTTCTACAAGAGGCAATTTAAGCGTTATAAATCTGTCTGTCATTTTATCGCAGCTCTTCAATTCATGAAAAAAGAAAACAGAGAACCGATTTTATTCTCTTGGAATCAATCCGATCGTATAGAACGCTTTTTAAGTCTCGCCAATTGGTTTAAACAAAAGCTTCTTCTCCTTCAAACACCCAACGCCAAAAAGAAGGATGTCTTCTTGCCAGAAGAAATTCTCCCCCTTCCTTCGTGGGTTGTTCCTCATGAGATTGATATCCCCATTGAACCTTTTGAAAAGAAGCTTGAGGAGATAAATGTGCCTTTTGTGGAATATCTGAATTCAAAATCTGCCTAACCTTGGCAAATTTTTTGCCGAGGTGATGTCTACTGAGGTCTCTCTGGGGTGATATTGGTGCTTAATGTAGTCTAGATAGACGTCACTATAGAAATTTCCTTGCCCAAGTTTTATTTTAGAATTTCTTGTGTATACTTTCACTAATGACAATGAATGTTATCTAATAGCCACGTAATTGAGTAACGATTCATTAAGCTCTAAACCTCACAAGAAAGGATATACTATGGAACCATTCGATAAAAACCGCCTCTTAACCCGAAAAGAAGCTGCAGAGTACTTAGGCGTGAAAGAGCTCACTCTTGCTCTGTGGAAATCAACAAAACGTTATGACCTTCCTGTTGTTAAGGTAGGAAGGCTCGCTAAGTACCGTTATGGTGATCTCTTAGATTTTATTGAAATGCGAACGGTCAACAAACCCAATTATACAAATCACCTCAAGTATGATGTGAAAGGCAATAAGCACAATGGATGAAACCCGGCTTCAAGAAAAGCGATGGGGGCCCTCTTTCAGCTCTATTTTATCAGGAAACTACACCCAAAATTTTAGAGAAGCTATGAGTAAAGCGGGTGTGCCCTTTAAGGAGAATATTATTGGCGATGGCACGATTCACCGCTTCTCTACAGGAAACCGGGGACACAAGGACGGATGGTATGTTTTTCATGGTCTAGCCGGGGCTTTTGGCGACTGGAGCCGCGATATTCATGAAAAGTGGAATTTACAAGGAGAGAATCTACTACTTCAAGATAAGGAAAAGCTCTCTGAGCAAATTAGGAAAACTCAAGAGCATGCCAAGAAAGAAAGGCTCAGAAAATACGAAGAAACAGCGGTCTTAGCTTTAGAAAAATGGAATTCCTTTTCAGAGACAGGGACATCGCCTTACCTTGAAATGAAAAAAGTAAAACCCTTTGGGGTTCGCTTTCGGCAAGACTACCTCATTGTTCCTCTTAAGGACGCCGCTGGAAAGCTTTGGAGTCTCCAATGGATTGGGCCAGAGGGAATGAAACGCTTTCTTCCAGGAGGGCGTAAAAAAGGGTGTTTTCATCACATAGGAAAACTAGAGGACGGAAATCCTTTCATCATTGTTGAAGGCTATGCCACAGGGGCTAGTATCACGATGGCAACGGGATGGCCAACAGTGATTGCTTTTGATGCAGGAAACCTGGAGCCCGTGATTGAAGAATTAAAAAGTGTTTATCCCAAAAGTCCCATTCTTATCGCAGTCGATGAGGATTGTTGGAAAGACCGCAATATCGGCAGAGAGAAAGCAGAAGAAGCAGCCCACAAGTATGGATGCTCCCTTGTGTTTCCCCAATTTAAAAATACGGAAACCCATCCAACAGATTTTAATGATTTGCATGTGCTTGAAGGTCTTGAGGTGGTTAAAAGCCAAATTGAACATGCTCCCCTTATTGTTCCCGAATCCCAAGCTATCCCTCATTTTCCTCCACAAGTTCTTCCTCAAGCTGAACCTCTTCCCGTTAAGAATACACTTCTCCCTGTTCTTCCCATGACCCTTGAAATGTTACCCATTCCCTTTCAACCTTGGGTAAGAGATATTTGCAACAGGCGGCAATGTCCGCTCGATTTTGTGGTCATCCCTGCCATACTCATGATGGCGAGTCTCATTGGTGCCCGGTGTAGCATTAAGCCCAATTCTCAGTACGATTGGACCGTTGTCCCCAACTTATGGGGAGGCATTTT
>JAKFXB010000034.1 GCA_021731585.1 Alphaproteobacteria bacterium | reverse complement strand
AAATAAAAGCCTCATCAACGCAAAAATTTAAAGCAAAAAACAAAAAGAGCTCCATGACAAATGCGAAAAAACAAAAGCCAAAAAAGCGCTTAAAGCAAGCTTAGGAGTTCACCTATCGTGAAAAAAATATTACTTCTTTTTATTTGCTGTCTCTCGATAAGCACTTTCTCTTCCCTTAAGGCAACCCCACGTAAAGTCATTATTACGCGCCATGGAGACAAAGTTCCTGGAGGCTTTTGTTTGTCCCTTCAAGGACTTGAACGGGCTTCTGCTTTTGTTCACTACTTTTCCGATTTAAACACTTATCAAGCTCCTCCCATAACCCATATTTTTGCAGCTTCTAGGAAAGGAAGTAAACCTTATATAAGATGCAAGCAAACCTGTAAGCCTCTAGCGGATTATTTAAAGATTCCCATGAACACCGATTATGCACCCGATCAGCTTACTGAAATAGCTAACGAGATTCTTACAAACCCAAAATATGATGATGCCTCTGTTTTATTGTGTTGGGAACATAATCATATCCCTCCTCTGATCGTTGCCTTGGGAGGAGACGATCCCGGCACTTGGGATGATAATATTTTCGATCAAGTCTATCTTCTGAGGTATAAAAAAGGGCAAAAACCTCAGGTTCAAAAAATACTGCAGCAACTCATGTATGGGGATAGGAGCACTTTTTCCGCCCCACCATCTCCCTTCCCTGAAATTGCAGTTCCCTGTCCCAAAGATTTTTAGGGGAATACATGGCAGATTTAGAACCAGGCCTCTATCAACATTATAAAGGCAATTTTTACCAAGTCATTGGCCTTTGCAGGCATTCTGAATCCCTTGATATTTTGGTGGTTTACCAAGCACTTTATGGAGATTATGGTTTGTGGGTTAGGCCGCTCGAAATTTTTCAAAGTACGGTGGAGCAAAACGGAAAACAGGTGTCGCGCTTTAAATTCATAGGGGCCCTCCTTAAAAACGCCCCCCCAATCTTACGGTAGAAAGTTTTCACCTGAGAAATTTTTTCATCATTCTAGGAGCGTTTTGCGCAATATTAGCTAACTCCTGCGTCATGATAAGTTCTTTAACACAGCTCTTGCATCGCTCAAGGAAAACCCCGGTCTTAAGCCGAGATCATAACGAAGCAATGCGAAAGACTCTATATAGGCAAGTAAGAATTGCGTTATAAAAGCCACATGAGATTATATTATCATGAATAATTTTTATTCTTTTTAATAATACTTGAATTTTTACTTTATAATTATTATGTGTAATGTATGAAAATATAAACTTTTGTTTTTTATATTGTAAATTTATGTTTTTACTTTGTTGATTGTAGAAATAGGAGAATGAGTATGAAAAATGTTACATTGCTAAAAACTATGATGTTTTCAACAATTATAGCCCTCACACAACCTTCAGATGTATCTGCGATGGATACAGACATCAATGAAAATGAGGGCAGAAATTCCCTTTCCATACTAACTGTAGAGGAATTTGGAAAGCGTATGACGGAAAACGGTTTTTTAAAAACAATAAGTAAAAGTGAGGATCTAACCCTAACCGAGAAAGAACAATGGGGTATAACACAAGTTACACGGGAGAACACAGAGAAAAAACTCCATATAGTAGAAGACAATATAAAACGTTTCGAAGAAAAAGTAAGCTCTCCTTCCTGCTCCACTGATGACGTTGAAGCACTAGTAAGTCTAAAGAAACTCTCTGTCACTTATGAGATGAAAGCTAATCGAAAGATTGAGGATTTTAAAGGAGATACACTCGTAATCGGGGGAGGGAGAAAGGAGAGTGGTATAACGAATATTCAAGTCCTAGATGAAGAGATTTTCGACATTCCAAGATTTAAATTCAATGTAGATACAGGTGAAAAATTAAATGAGGAATCCAGACAACATCTATTAAATGAAAAGCAGCAAGAAAGACAACACATAATAGACAATTATTATACAATTAACTATTCACAAGATGTAGATCCTGATTTAGTAGGATCGGCAACCGATGTAAATCTTTTAAAGATTCTTCCAAAGAATAGATTTAAAACTATTTATTATGAAAATGTCGATAATTGGATTTTTCTCAACCCAGCTACTTTGCAGATAGCACAAGAGCTATGTGAACCAGGTGGTACAATTAAAATAAGTACGGGTTTTAATGGGGCACGTCTTTTATTGATTGCTCTGGAAGATATGCCAAACACAGTAGATGCCCTAAAGCAGCTTAAAAATAATTATGATACTTTTAAACAAGACGGTAGAATTCAACTTGAATGGAAAAATAATAAATAATGCAAAGGGTTATCCCCTAAAAGGCGACAGTTCTGAGTATCTGCCGGATAAATGTTGACTTGAAAGTTTGATCTATTCAATAACATAGTTGATCCACTTTGCAGTAGAATCTCTCGAAGTTTTTTTGGTATATGTAGAGTTGAATGCCGAATCTGAATTAACTTATTAAAAAAGGAAAGATTATGAAACAATCAAAGAAAATCGCCAGACTCTTATGTGCATTGCTCCTAACCACCTCCTCTACCGTTCACTGCACTCCTGCAGAGTCCTTACAGAATTCACAGCAAGCCGTTGAATTTTTTACTCATGAATTGGAGTTCAAGACCAATCCTCACGGGGCCAAAGCTGTGGTTGATGGAAAAGTCAAAAACGTGACTATCGTCGATTTACGTACCGCTAATGATTTTGCCAAAGGACATATTCCTGGTGCAATTAATGTTCCTTGGGATCAGCACAAAAGCTTTGATGGCGATGAAACAAGCTTTCCTGAGTTAAGAAAAGATGGATACAACTACGTTTATTGTTATGAGCTATTGTGCAACCTGGGGCAAAAAGCAGCCAAAAAGTTTGCCTCCCT
>JAKFXB010000003.1 GCA_021731585.1 Alphaproteobacteria bacterium | reverse complement strand
ATTAAGAGGTTAAAATGTTTTAAAAATTTTTGTATGTTTCTTCTGCTCTTCTATCCTTATCATGCAGCTCTTATGCAATGGAAACTAAGGATGAAGATTTCCTGGGTTCCTCTGCTTCTTTAACAATCTCATTACCGGAACCACTGTTTTCTAATGATGAAGAGAATGTTAAGTTTACAATGGAGACTTTGAGGCAGGCGCTTAAAAGAGAAGAACCACGAGCTATTAATCTCCATAAGCTTCTTCTAATGGGGCATTTGATAGCGGATATGAAAGAAATAGGAGCACCTTCATTCTGGGAAGTCAATAATATTTGGATATATAGCGCAACATGCATAGGTCATCCCGTTGATGATCCCGTGTATGAGCTTCCCTTTTTGTCAAAAGGACTAGATGAAGCCCCACGGGAATTGCTTTATCAACTAAAAGATCTCTTTACTGATTTCATTACCGACAATCTATTTCCTAATGATCAAGACAAAATTACCTTTACAGTACCGAGTTTGCTGGAGGCTGTTGAAAGAAAAGAGCCACGAGCTATGTATCTCTATATGTTTCTTGAAAAGAAATTTTCGATGAAAACTTTGAATAAAGCGAAGGAGAGTTTTGAGGGAGGCTTAGGAAAAATGCCCAAGCGAATGCAAGATTTTTATCATTTGCGTAAAGGCATAGACGAAAGAGCAACAATAAAGCAGTTGGCTGAAATAGAATACATAGGTCACTCTTATGAGTTGCCCTTTTTAGCGGAAACCCTAGATAACGTGGAGCAATGGACCAGTGATAAAAACTTTCGAAGAGAACTTTATAAAATAGACATTGCTTTAGGAGTTCTCCCAACAACAAAAGAGAGTAGCAAGCTACTTTTGAAAATAGCAGACAGAAGTTTCAGTTGGAAGTACGATGGCTTCGATAGCAAGGACAAGAAAAAAAGGAAATCCGCACTAAGATGGCTTGCTTTGCAAACTTACGGGGTGCACAAGAGAATTACTGACCTTGAAGAAGAGAATGCTGCACTTAAGGCTGAGCTTGAAAAAGTTAGGGTTAAACCTAAGGCCAGTAAAAGCCAGGCATCATCTTCATTTTCAACATATTAGTTGTTAAAATTAAAAAATAGTGCGCCCTGGTAGGGACGCACAAGGATTAGATCTATTGCTATTACAGTATGTGGTGAGACTAGAATTTGCCCTTATTCTTTTTTACGAAGTTTAAGGATTCATTAAAGCTTTCTTGAAAGTGCTTTTGAATGGAATCTATTATTTTTTCATTAGATTTGACAATGATGGTATTGATTTCTTTCATGTGTTCTAAGGCTCTCTCAGACATTTCCTTTGTGGCTTGCGTATGACAGGCAGCCTTCTCTTCAAAGGAAGTTTTGGTACAGTTGTGTTTTAGTTGTTCATTCCATTGATCAAAAGCTTTTTTGAGGTAGTTATTTTGGAGCTCCATGATAGAATTTGTGGATTCAACCGCTTTTTTTTGAGTAGATGTCAGTAGGTCCATATTTTTTTGATGGCTTGCAACAAGGGCTTCCATATCAATTCCTGGAACCTTAAATTGTTTAAAGGCATTAAACATTTCTTCTCCAAAGGGCGGTATATTTGTATCTTTACTCATGACTTTTTCTCCATTTTTTATGTTTCAATTTATATTTATATAAACTAATTTTTGTTTAAGTAAAATATTGCCCTCCGTTAAGTGTAAGAGTTGTGCCCGTCATAAAACCAGCCTCATCTGATGCTAGAAAAACAACAGCTCGTCCAACTTCTTCAGGACTACCAAGGCGTCCAATAGGGATTTGATTGGTGATTTGTGCAAGAACAGGCTCTGATATACTTTGCACCATTTCTGTATTAATATAACCTGGCGCAATCGCGTTAACTGTAATTCCTTTTGCTGCACTTTCTTGCGCAAGAGCTTTGGTAAGACCAATAATACCGGCCTTCGCCGCAGAATAGTTGGTTTGACCAAATTGCCCCTTTTGGCCATTAATTGAACTGATGTTTATTATTCTTCCAAAACCCCGCTCCCGCATGGGTTCGATGACTTGACGGCACATGTTAAAGCAAGAGGTGAGATTGGTTTGAATAACGTCAGTCCAATTATTGTAATCCATTTTATGGAGGACGCCATCACGGGTAATTCCTGCATTGTTAACAAGGATATCAATAGATCCATATTCTTTTAGGACTTGTGTGATGCCCTTGCTACAGTCTTCAAAATGACTGACATCCCATTTATAAGTTGGGATTCCCGTCTTTTTTTGGAAATTTTTGGCAATTTTTTCATTTCCATGATAAACGGCAACGACAGTATAGCCAGCCTTTTTTAATTTCTGCGAGATGGCAGCACCAATACCGCGGGTCCCACCTGTCACTAAAGCTAATTTTTCCATGATGAACTACCTTTCTTTTTATTATTAATTTAATGAAAGAAGGATTTCATATAATCATTAATAAAAAGTTAAGGGGGGAAGTTCGCGTGAAGACCAATTCTGTTGACTTTTAAAACATAAGATCATGTGCTAGCGACAGTCATTAATATTTTCTTTTCAGCAGTTAAAATTTATGATTTAATTTACAAAAAAAGGGAGAAAAACTACTATGACTTATTTATTTCATCAAACTCTTGCCGTTTGCTATATTGCATTGATAGCCAGCTCAGCACTTTATATTTGGGCAGCTCGCAATGAAGGTCCTGGAACTCTTTTTGCAAAATACGCTTCAGTCATCATTTACATTCTGACTCTTCTCTCAATCTTTCATATTATTTTTAATAGTAGTCGCCACTGGGATGGACAAACTTTTTTAGAACCCTGGGAAGTCACGGTAATCTCTCCCGTTACTCAAAAATAAGTTATTTTAAGCTCTCCTATAAGAGGTATATAGGT
>JAKFXB010000022.1 GCA_021731585.1 Alphaproteobacteria bacterium | reverse complement strand
GATGACGGGTCATAGCCACATAAGCCAAATTCTGGGACATCTCAAAGGAAGCCAAAACATAGGTTTGATCTATTGTTGTTCCTTGAGATTTATGAATGGTAACAGCCCATCCTTGGGTAAAATATGGATTCAATTTTGGAGCAAAGGAGATCTCTTTTCCTTCATCAAGCTTTACGCGAACTTTACTGTTGTTCAGATCTATAATGGTACCCATGCTTCCATTTTTAACACCCAGGCCATAGGTGTTACGCGTAAAGACGATCCTATCTCCTTTAGAAAATTCCTTCTCTTCTTTCAGAATGGCTTTTCTACCAAAGTCGTCTTCGACTTCCTTCTTTGTTGTATAGGTAAACTCTTCCTTTGAGAGATGGCCGGATTTCTTTAAAAGAGCTCTTGCTGAGCCATTCAGGTCATTCACGTCTTTATTGCTATAGGCCAATATAAGAGAGCTCTTTTCAGGAGTTTTTTTGAAAGTACGATGCCATTCCTTGATTAAAGCTTCTTTCGCTTCTTGTCGAACTTCAACGCCTTGACCTCTTTGTTTTTCAACGCCGATGAGATGATCCAAACCACATTTTTTAAGGGTTTCTCTCGCTTTTTGATGTTGAATGAGGGGAGTGTCTCTTTTGTCCTTAAAAAGGAGGGCGATTTTTAAGGGATCCACAGCGCGTTCTTCAAGAATGGGGCGGCATACTTTTGCATTGCAAAGAATGGCGTCAGCAGCGTCCCTTTCTCTGCTCTTCCAATCAATATACCTTTTAAAATCTTCATGTTTCTTGATTTGAGAGTAAAGATTTCTAAGCTCTGGAAAATCTTTCTGTACATCCCTTGCCATTTCTCGATAAATGAGGGAAGAAACTCGATGAGAGGTTTCATAAAGGTGCACAAGGTTCTCATAGTCCTTGTTCTTTAAAACGTCTTTAAGGGCAGGAAGCTTTTCTTCAATAATATGAACACAGCCCTTAGCTGCATACCTTTGAATGGCCTCATTTGTCTTTTGTTGTCCAAAAAGGACCGTCGCTTCTTTCTGCCAAGCTTCTTTTTGCCGAATGACTGTATTCAGTTCTGATCTTCCTAGCTTTTCTGTCACAAGCCTAAAAGCAGGTCCGGCTTCAACAGGCTGCAATTGGGCACCATCTCCCACAACGATGAGCTTAACGCCTAACTTTTTAACCGCACTTAAAAGCTTCTCAAAGCGCTCCACATCCACCATGCCGGCTTCATCGAGGACAAGAATGCTCTTAGAGTTATATTGGCATCGCCCTTCCTTAAAGGATTTGAGAAACTTATGCAGGGTTGTTGATGGAATGCCATCACCTTCTAAGGAACTTCCTTCTAAATTTTGAGATGCTTTTCCTGTAGGGGCAAGACCATATACGGCATAGCCGTCTGCCTTCCATATTTCATTACACACGCCTAAAGCTGTGCTCTTTCCAGCCCCCGCAATGCCCACAACGCATTTAACCTGGCCTTCGTTCACCAAATGGTGGATGGCTTTCACTTGATCTTGAGAGAGTCCCCCATGTTTTTTTAATTTCTCATTGGCTTTTGCAATGGCAGATTCAACGTGTTTCTTCCGAACGCTATGGGTTTTGGAACGGCCCAACTCTTCAGCCTTCTCAATCAGAGAGATTTCAGCTTTGAGCATACTGCGGGTTGTATAAATGGCTTCTTCACGGGGAGTGCCAGAGAAATCTTTGACCACTTCCTGGCGTAAGAAAACCAATTCAAGAGAGTTTTTAAGTTTGGCTTCTAGCCGATTGAATAAATGGGGATCATCCACATACTGATGGAGCTTTTTCTGCACATCATTCCACATAAAAGTCGCATGATGTTTGGTCACAATATCAAGAACCATGTCAGGGTTTCTTATGATCCGATAAAGATTGCGAAGTTGGACATCATGAAACGCCTTCATCTTGTCCGTTACAGGAGGTGTTTTATCAGTATTCTCATCTTTATTAGATTCAAGAGAATCAACAACGTCGTTTTTTGATTTATTGTTTTCTAATTCCTTTGATCCCACTCCTTCCTTTGATCTATTAGCTCCCTTTGCTCCTTCAGCTTCTTTTGCGCGCTCTGTTTTTGCTCTCTCTTCCTGTTCAATGACGTTTCTACCTCGCTTAGGCTGAGGCTCCATCTCAATACCCCGTTCCTTATTTGAACGATGATCAATTTGGACATCGTGGCCGAAAAGCTTAAGGAAAAAATTAGAATAATTGGCCCACTGTTCTCGCAATTCAAAAAGGAGGGATTTTTTATCCCATTCCAGCTCTTTTTTAGCACTTAAACCCTCCTCTTCTAGACGTCTTGTGAGAGCTGTTACATGACAGTGAGGATTTGTTCCTCCCATTTCTTCATCCACGTCAAAATGAAAGTTCATTTGAGCAGCCATTCCTCGCCCACAGAGCTGATCCTGAACAAACTCTCGAGCCAAGGCGATGTTTTGCTCTTCCGTTAATTCCCGATGAAGAGAAAACTCAAATTCCCGCCAAACTTGAGCATCAGTTCTCTTCTCAGCCGCTTCCGCAATATCAACAAAGGCCTGAACACCTTTTCGACGATCCTCTGCCATCAATTTCTGAATCTCAACTGCCCACTCTGGGGCATCTTGAGGAAGAACCAGCTCTACATGTTGTACAGCCTTATCTTCATAATTAAAGGTTTGGCCCGTTCTCTCATCATAAAGTTTGCATCCTGCCCGATAGGCAATGGCCCTGACCGTATTTCGGCTACTTCGTGAAAGGATTTTTGCGCTAAAGTGGTAAAGGGCCACGTTTCACCTACGATTTTCCCAAAGATGGTCGCCGAGTAGGCGAGGATGTTTTATCACCCTCACCCCTCACAGACCCGGACGTGCGCGATTGACGCATCCGGTTCTTCATGATGTAGTCTCGCTCGATCTGGCACATTGGT
>JAKFXB010000119.1 GCA_021731585.1 Alphaproteobacteria bacterium | reverse complement strand
GGGAGCTGGTGCTGGCGTTGCAGCTGGCCTAACAGGCGCTGGGGTTGGCGTTACAGCAGGTTTAGCGGGAGCGGGCGCTGGTGTTACAGCTGGCCTAGCGGGAGCTGGTGCTGGCGTTGCAGCAGGCTTAGCAGGCGCTGGGGCTGGGGCTGGTGTTGCAACTGGCTTAGCGGGAGCGGGAACTGGTGTTGCAACTGGCCTAGCAGGAGATGCCACACTTTCCTTTGTAGTTGCCGTTATTGTCTTTGGAGATGGTACGGCGTGGGCTTCATGAGAAAACGACACAGGCTCTGCTAAAAACGATAAAGTTAGCATAAAAACAAAAGAAAGAACTTTTATAACCCGAGTTAAAAAGCTACTTTTCATCAAAAACCACAACACAAGAAAATAAAATCATTAATATATATATCTAATATAGAGCAACTATAAGCTTATTGCAAGCTTTTTTTAATAATTTGCCTACACTCTATCTTTGGGTAGAGTAAAGCAGTTTTCCTCCGGAAACCGGCTCAACTTAAAAGAATCTGCGTAAGAAAATAACTCTCTTCAAATGCTTGGCTCTCGCAACAGTATTACTTAAAAATGTCAAGTAATTTCAATATATAATTTTAAGTACTACATGGAAACACACGCTCAACTGTTTCACTAAGTTGCTCCAACGCAATCTTTATTAAAGGCTCCCCATGGGCTGTAAGAAGATGCCTAAAATGCATTATCTTAAGAAGCCGGTAAAAATCAGTGGCTTTTGTACGGGTTGCTCCGAGCCAGATAGGCGTAATGTTTGCTGGCTTTACAAAACCTTGAGAGTGAAAGGATTGAGCCGTATCAAGGCTATAAAAGTCATCCGTGAATGTTATATTTTGGATGCTGTCACAGGAGATGAGAATCCCCCCTTCCCTTTCAATATGCAAAATGCCTTCAGGAAGTTTTGATGTTTCAAAAACGAAGAGAGAACAACCTGGGAAAGGCATAGCGCCGCCGGCTATTAGATCGCAATCGGCCTTCAAGCCACTCCCATATGTCATTCCTTTTAAGGTCCAAAGGAGAGAGTTGGGATATTGATTCCGATAGAAGGCATCATCTCGGCCATGAAACGCCCCAATCCGGATAATGTGAGCAACACTTCCCAAGAAATCCAGTTTTCTAAGACCTTCATTGTCTAACCTTACCGTATTGATCAAGGTTAACTCAGAACCACTGCGGATGATCACCATATTGCGGCTTGTTTGAATTTCAACGCCTTCATGATGAGTTTTATTTGTTCCTGTGACAAAAAAGACATCTTTGAAAATTTCACGTATTTCTCCATGAGGCCAGGCCGGCGTAAATTGAAGAGGTTGCAAAGATGACATAGGGTTGCTCCTATAAAATGGACTTCAAAAGTATATTTAAAGAAACCGAGATCGTCTACAATTCCCTCTTAATAATTTCTTTAACATTTTCTGTCACACTAAAGTTAACATACAAAGAGATAACCTATGGCTGAAAAACAAGAACCTTTTGAAATTGGTGGAGAAATCATCCAGCCCGGCACCCGCAAGGTTGTTCGTATTCCCACTTCTATGTTTCCTGAATTCCCAGCTTTTAATTTAACAGCTTATGTGATTCATGGAAGATTCCCTGGCAAAAGGCTGTTTCTTAGCTCAACCATACATGGCGATGAATTAAATGGCATTGCCGCCATAAAACACGTTCTTGCTTCACATCACGTAAATCACCTTAAAGGAACTCTTATTGCTGTTCCTATAGTCAATCTGGTTGGACTTCTTATTAAAAGTCGTTACCTTCCTGATCGTCGTGATTTAAACAGAAGCTTTCCTGGCTCTGAGACGGGCTCCCAAGCCTCGCAACTTGCTAATCTTTTCCTGAATGAAATTGTAAAAAAATGCACTCACGGCGTTGATCTTCATACGGGATCGGATAACCGTACTAATTTGCCGCAAGTCCGCTGTGACTTTGATAGCCAAGAAGCGCTTGATCTTGCTCTTGTTTTTGGAGCTCCTGTTATCCTTAAGAGTAATATCCGTGACGGATCTTTACGGGAAGCTTCTGACAGCTTAAAAATTCCCACAGTTGTTTTTGAAGGTGGAGAAGCTTTACGCTTTAATAAATTCGCAATACGTATTGCAAAAAATGGTATTTTACGAGTTATGGCTCATCTTGACATGATTGACAAAACAAAATTTAAAGCCATCAAAACCCCTTCCTTGCTTTCACCTGCGAGTCGCTGGATACGCTCTCCCAATACAGGTATTTTACACACGACGTGCGACCTTGGCCATAAAATCATCAAAGGTGATATCTTAGGGAGAATAAGTGATTCCTTAGGTTTGACTCACACAAATATTGTGGCAAATGTTGATGGTATTGTCGTTGGGCGCACCCAATTACCTTTCGTCTTTCAAGGAGACGCCATTTTTAATGTGGCATGGGTACCTGATCCTGAGAAGGCCGAAGAAATTCTTCTTGAATTTCAAGAAGAAATGGAAATCAACGTTTCTTCAGACGATCCAACAACTTATTAAGCTTAGTTTATGTAATATGCCAAATTCTCTTCTGCATAATTTTCAGAAGCTTCTCGCTCTCGAGTTAGAGAGAAGAAAGCAAGAAATAGCATCCTATGTATGGGAAAACGTCGCCAGACCAAATCAACTTCCGCCAAAAGGAAACTGGAAAATTTGGTTGATTTTAGCCGGGCGCGGTTTTGGAAAAACACGCATGGGCGCTGAAACCATTCGTACTTGGATTGATCAAAAGATTTATCGACGCATTGCGTTAATTGCCGAAACTGAAAGTGAAGGCCGAAGAGTTATGATAGAAGGGCCTTCTGGCCTTTTGAATATTTATCCGCCAAAAGAAACCCCTCTTTATGAGCCTTCCAAACGCAAGATTACCTGGAAGAATGGCGCCGTTGCGACCACCTTTAGTGCTGATGCCTTTGAACAATTACGTGGTCCCCAATTTGATGCGGCCTGGATTGATGAACTCGCTAAATTTAATTATGATCAACACGTCTGGGATCAGCTTATG
>JAKFXB010000110.1 GCA_021731585.1 Alphaproteobacteria bacterium | reverse complement strand
GGCTGCACATGAGCGCTATAAGCGCTCAAGAACTAGGGGGTATCCTTAGGGTAGAAAGTAAAGGTGAGGCAAGTGGAGCAACATTCACCCTCACATTACCAAAAGTGGAAGCCGGTTTAAAATTGTGAGATTTTATTAAGTTTATAAAGGAGTGGAAAATAAATGGAAGAGAAGCAGGATCTTAAATTTAAAATTATGATTATTGATGATAATCCTGAAATTCATCATTATTTTGTAAAAATCCTAACCCCTGTGGAGGCGAGCTCTCATTTACAAGATTTAAAATCAAAAGTCTTCGGAGGATTAGATGAAAGAAAACGTTCTCTTCCTCAATTTCAAATTGATACGGCAACCCAAGGACAGGAAGGTTTTGAAAAAATCAAGAAAGGCTTCGAAGAGAAAAAACCCTATGCCCTAGCCTTTGTGGATATACGTATGCCCCCCGGATGGGATGGCATTGAAACAATTAAACGTATCTGGAAGGTTGATCCTAATATTCAAATTGTGATCTGCACGGCTTTTTCTGACTACACTTGGGAAGAAACTGTTGAAGAACTAGGGACAACAGATAACCTTCTTGTTTTAAAGAAACCTTTTGATGTTATTGCTGTACGTCAGCTTGCCGCGGCTCTAACTAAGAAATGGCGGCTTATGCAAGAAGTAAGATCCTATACTGAATCCCTTGAAAAAAATATTGAAGAAAAAACAATGTCATTAAGACAGTCTCTTTCTCTTACCCGTTCCACCCTTGAATCTTCAACGGATGGAATCGTTGTCGTCAATTATGAAGGGAATATCATCGACTATAACAAACGCTTCGTTGAGCTATGGAAGATTCCTCCTTCAGTTCTTAATACCAAAAATTATAATCTTATTGTTGAATATGCCCTTGATCAAATTGAAGACTCGGGAGCCTATATTCAGAAGTTAAAAGAAATAAATAAAAACCCAAAAGAAATATATTTGGGACTCATTAATTTTAAGGATGAACGTGTTTATGAACAATACACTCAGCCTCATACTTTAGAAGGGCAAGCCATTGGCCGTGTGTGGAGTTTTCGTGATATTACAACCCGCGCACTGCTTGAGAAAAAGTTGATTCTACAAGCAACTCATGACGCTTTGACAGGACTGCCTAATCGTATTTTACTTTTTGACCGCATTCAACACGCTATAACTGAAGCAAAAAGAAACAAAAAGATCGTGGGAATCCTCTTTTTTGATTTGGATCGATTTAAACTCGTCAATGATAGTTTAAGTCATCACGCTGGCGACAAACTTCTTAAAGCTGTCGCTGAGAGACTAAAAAAGACTCTTCGCGCTGAAGATACAATTGCAAGACAAGGAGGGGATGAATTCGTTGTTGTGGTAAACAATTTAAAAAGAGAGAGCGAGATCGAGAAAATTTCAAAAAAAATATTAAGCACTTTTGAAAAACCATTCAAAATTGCGAATAGAAAAATTACTGTTGGAGTTAGTGCTGGAATAACATTTTACCCCAATGATGGAAAAACAGCGGATACATTATTGAGAAATGCGGATCTTGCTATGTATCGATCAAAAGCTTTAGGAGGTAATCAAACTCAACTTTACTCTCCTAAGCTTAATCAAGAAAATTTCTTAAGATTAGAAAGAGAAACTGAACTACAGGACGCCTTAAAGAAGAAAGAATTTTTTCTCTGCTATCAACCGCAATTTGATGTTAATAACAATAAAATCATTGCCATTGAAGCTCTCATTCGGTGGCAGCACCCAAGACATGGCGTACTTCTTCCTATTGATTTTATTCCTATTGCAGAAGAGACGGGACTTATCATTCCTATTGGTGAGTGGGTGCTTAGAGAAGCCTGCAGGCAAAATAAAATATGGCAACAGCAGGGACTCCCAAGCTTTCGAATTGGCGTTAACGTTGCAAGTCAACAGTTAAAATATAGGGATTTTCCAAAGATCATAAAAAATATTATCAGTGAAGCTGGGCTTAAGCCAGAAAACCTTGAAGTGGAAGTTACAGAAAATGTAATTATCTCTAACCCCGAAGTCGTATCTACCATAAATCAGATTAGTAAACTTGGGGTTAAAATTGCTCTCGATGATTTCGGCACAGGAAATTCGACTTTATCAAGCCTTAACAAAGTTCATGTGGATCGCTTGAAAATCGATCGCTCTTTTATTGAAAGCATTAATGTTAGTAATAGCGATGAAGTGATTATTCAGGCAATTATTGATATGTCTCATAGTTTGAATTATGAGGTTTTGGCTGAAGGCGTTGAAACGCAAAAGCAGCTTGATTTCTTAAAGAAGAATAAATGTGAAGTTATTCAAGGATTTTATTTTGGATATCCACTCACCAGCGATGAATTTGAAAAACTAGTTAGAAAAATTTCTGTGAAGTAAGGTATTTCGCTATTTCAAAGGCACTTTCCCTGCTTTTTATCAAGTTTGTAAACCTATAAAAAAAATAGGGTTGACGAACATGGTTCCTGTTCGGTATTTTTCCCTCATAACATAAAAAAGGGAGGGGAGTATGAACCTCAACATTAGAAGAACGATTGGGCTTTTTTCTCTTTTGGCGATGTTGATTCCAAGCCAATGCCTCAGCTTTTTGGAAGAAGATGAAGAAATAATAAAATCTATTATGCCGGGGAAGATCAGGAGCATTGCCGTTGTGCCAGGTCAGCAAGTTAAAAGTGGGGATCTTCTTTATATTCTTGAGGTCATGAAAATGTATCATGAGATATGTGCTCTAAGAGCCGGCTTCATTGGCTTACTGTATTTTACGGTGGATCAACATATTGAAAAAGATATGCCTCTCATCACCATTTTACCTTTTATGCTCGTCGAAAAAGGAGGGGATCCAATGGATGTTGATGAATCGCCTCTTCCTACTTTCCAGAGTGAAGAGCCTTCCATTGAAGATATTCCTCAAAATGACTTAGGAGAGGTTGTTTCCCCACCCCCATCCGTCATGGCGATCGCAGCGAAACAATCCATTTCTGATCATCAACCGTTTCAGCAAGTATCGACGCCCTCCTGGATTGCCGTGGACTCTGAGAGTCC
>JAKFXB010000095.1 GCA_021731585.1 Alphaproteobacteria bacterium | reverse complement strand
GACCATCTTTGGGAAAACGATAGGTAATCCATGGCACTTTTTCATTTCACCACCACACCCCTTTCACGAAGTAGCCGGAATACAGTCCGGGCCATTGCCTATCGAGCTGGCTGTAAGCTGTATGATGAACGTACCGGACAAACCTTTAATTATCAAAATAAGGCTGTGCAGCATGTAGAATTGGCTCTTCCTCAAGAGGCCCCAGAGTGGGCAAAAAATATCCAAGACCTCATAAAGATGGATCGTCAAAAAGGGGTTCAAGCTCTTGTAGATATTGTAGAAGCTGCAGAAGAGAGAGTTGATTCTCGTGTGTGGCGAGAATTTGAGTTTTCTCTTCATCGGGAATTAAAGGAAGAGCAAAACATGACCCTTGCTCGAGCGTTTGTAAAAGATCAGCTTTGCTTACGTGGAATGGGCGCTCTCTTGAACTTTCATTTTGACGTGGATGAAGAAACTGGAAAAACAAATCCTCACTGTCATGTGACAGCCCTCACAAGACGGCTAGAAGAGGAGGGTTTAAGTGCTAAAAAGGATGTGGAGTGGGATTTAAAATCCCTCCTTTTTGAATTGCGGGAACAGTGGGCCAATTATTCTAATTTCTACCTCAAGCTCTATGGCCACAATGTCCAAATTGATCACCGTTCAAACAAGGAACGGGGCATTGAGATGGAACCTCAGCCTAAGCGTGGCAGAAACGTCATTGAACAGGAAGAGAGAGCAAAAGCAGAGGGCACAAAAGGAGCTGAAAGAGCAAAGGGATCAAAGGGAAGAGCGGGGTTAAAGGAATTAGAAAACAATAAATCAAAAAACGAAGGTGTTGATCCTCTTGAATCCGATAAAGATGAGAATGCTGATAAAACGTCTCCTGTAACAGACAAGATGAAGGCGTTTCATGACGTCCAGCTTCGCAACCTTTATCGGATATTAAGAAACCCTGACATGGTTCTTGATATTGTGACCAAACATCATGCGACTTTTATGTGGGCGGATGTGCAAAAGAAACTCCATCAGTATGTGGATGATCCTCATCTTTTTGAAAGGCTAGAAGTAAAGCTTCAACAGTCCAGTGAATTGGTTTTCTTACGCAAGGAAGTGGTCAAGGATTTCTCCGGTACTCCCCATGAGAAAGCCATTTATGCAACCCGCAGTATGCTCAAAGCCGAAATATCCCTGATTGAGAAGGCTGAAGAGTTGGGCCGTTCTAAAACCCATAGCGTTCGGGAGAAACATGTTGAATCTGCTATTGCAAAAGCTAATGAGAAATTAAAAAACCATGGAGGACTCTCTCAAGATCAAGTGAAAGCCATTCACCATTTGGTGGATGAAGGCCAGGTTAAATGCGTCGTGGGTATTGCGGGGGCGGGAAAGAGCACAGCCTTAGGCGTGTGTAATGAAATATGGAAGGCAGGAGGCTACGCTGTGTATGGTCTTGCCCCTACAGGAAAAGCGTCTCAAAGTTTAGAAGGGAGTTCCTTAGAAGGCGATGGCATTCCCTCAACAACGCTGCATAAGTTTCTCAAATCCTTTAAGGAAGGTCGATGCCAATATAATAAAAGAAGCATCCTTGTTTTAGATGAAGCCGGGATGGTGGATGTAGGGCGCTTTGAGAAGCTTTTAAGCGCGGTTAAAAAGTTAGGCGTTAAGCTCATCATTGTGGGAGATGGGGCCCAATTGCAGCCTGTAGAAGCCGGACCTGCTTTCAGGCTTGTGACAGAAAAGCTGGGAAGATCAGAGCTTAATACTGTTATTCGACAAAAAGAAGCTTGGCAAAAGGAAGCCACGATCCTTTTTGGACAACAAAAAACAAATGAGGCCATTCAAAGGTATGCAAATAAAGGCTGTGTTCACATTGTTGAAGAAAAGCTACCTGTCCTTAAAGACGTTTTAAAGAACAAAGACTATGAGAGCCTTGTGCACCTTTATGAAGCCTCTCACCGGGTATCTTCTCTTATTTATCGAGAAATGGCGAAGGATGTTCAGAGAAAGCAACCTGAACTTAGGAACCTCTACTCAAAAGTAAAAGAGCATCAAGACTTTAACAGGTATCTTCATTGGAAAGGTGGAGAAAGGGATGCCGCTAACGCCATCATTCGCAATGCTGATGAATGCCGATCCATTCTTGAAGAGCGCGCTGTGGATACCTTAAAAATCGCCCTCCTTTTTAAGGACAAAAGAGACGCTCCCGACATTCAACATCAAAAAGCAAGAGAAACCCTTAAAAGCTGTGGCCTTGATCATCTCATAGACGTTGAAAAACAAAGAGGTCAAGGCGTTGATGTTCGGCAAGAAACGAAAGAAGCCTTAATCAAAGAATGGCATCGTACTTTCAAAAAAGCTCCTGAAAAAAGCTCTCTTATACTGGCTTATAGCAATAAAGACATGAATGACCTGAATGGCTTAGCGAGAGCTCTTTTGAAGAAGTCAGGTCATCTCTCAAAGGAAGAGTTTACCTATACAACGAAGAAAGAAGTCGAAGACGATTTTGGTAGAAAAGCCATTCTGAAAGAAGAAAAGGAATTTTCTAAAGGAGACAGAATCGTCTTTACGCGTAACACCTATGGTCTGGGCGTTAAAAATGGAAGTATGGGCACCATTATAGATCTGAATAACAGAAAAGTTCATGTAAAGCTTGATGAAGGGCAAGAGATCTCCTTTGCTCCAAACTTGAATCCGTATTTTACCCAAGGATGGGCTGTTACCATTCATAAATCTCAAGGAACAACAATAGATCAAACCTATGTTTTGGCTTCCTTTGAGATGTCACAGAATTTGGCTTATGTGGCCATGACGCGTCATCGGGACTGGGTGAAAGTCTTTGGGAGCTCATTAGATTTCTGGAGACCAGAAAAACTTCCTCAAGTTCTCGCACAGTCAGGAGAGAAGCTCTCAGCAGCAGATTATATCGATGCTGATTCCCTCACTAAATTAATGGTCCAGGACGATCATCTCCTCACAAAGATCTTTGATCGTATTGCGAGTGAACTGGATGCGATGGGAACAGTTTCAAAGAAAGCCTTTTGGCAAGTGGCTGATCACTTCCTTGGAGTCAACCGAGAAAAAGAGATTAGGATGGCTTC
>JAKFXB010000150.1 GCA_021731585.1 Alphaproteobacteria bacterium | reverse complement strand
TTATCGCTATTTTCATTCTTCTTACAGTTATGACCTTGTTTTTTGTCATCAAAAATCGTGAGATTATGGAATTCTCTCATGAGCAGTAGGAGTTAGTTATCTCACTTATTTGTAAGCTGACTCATTCACGCTGACCTTTAAAGTCGCCAGCTCTCCAAGAATGTTTAGAGAGGCTATTGTTCCCAGAGGCATGACATCATTAAATTCTCCGTGTCCGAAGCGAGGAGAGTACACAACGGGAATGTCTATTTTTCTTGGTAAAAGAAAATTTTGAATGAAATAATTGATTTCATCGATTGTCTTTTGTGAAGAATCTTCGAAACCCGTTATAGGGTTATTGCCAAAAATAATTCCCTTGGCTTCATCAAAAACACCAGCACGCATTAAGCCAAGGAGGCGGCGGAAAAGCCTTTTGGGATCTTCAGAAGTATCTTCAAGGAAAACAAAACGATCTTTTCCCTGAAGGGCTGTAGGTGTTCCTTTATGGCTTTCAATAATAGAAAGATTTCCCCCCATGACACTTCCTAAGATAGGCATTTCTAAAGTTTGATGGCCAGGATGAATGACGTTAAAGGTATGTTCTAACTCCGTTACTCCTCCTTTAAGGATTGAAAAGACAGAGCTAAGTGCAGTACTGTTATTAACATTCACTTGAGTTTCTGGAAAAAGTTCTTTCCCCAGTCCAATCACGGGTCCATGAAGCGAAGGCCATTCCCAAGTCGCAAGCAGAAGATGTAGGGCTGTAGTATCGCTAAACCCAATAATAAGTTTGGGGTGTTCAGGCGGTGGAACGGCAGAACATTCAAATTGTTCTACAACTTCTATAGCTCCGAACCCTCCCCGTAAAGCCCACAAGGCTTTTGAGGGTCCTTGAAGAGCCTCTATAAAATACCTCGTGCGTTCTTTATCAGAGTTTGCATAATAACCATGACGAGAAGCCGCTTTATCTATAGCTCCTTCAGGTAAAACTGGTTGTAAACCATGGTTAGTTATAAGGAGCTTGATAGCGTCTACATGCCCAGGTGTTAGAGGGGCTCCAGAGGGAGCAATAATTTCTACACCATCACCCTCTTGTAAAAATTCCCATGTAGGGGCTCTGGAAACTGTCTTCGGATCTTGACTGGAAGAGCCTTCTTCTATCATTGCGCATGCAAAATGTGCACTAAAAAGGGACATAATGATGGCAAGAAGTAATTTTTTCATTTAAGAGCTCCATGAGGAATAAAAAAAGTGTTTTTAGTGTGTGAATAAGTATCAACACACTTTTGTGTTACGGTCAACTTTGAAGTTTCCTTCAAGCCAGATGAATAGCCTCATGAAAGACATCGGCAACAGTCTCTAATGATAGGCCACTTTCTTTCGCCTCATTGTTTTGACCTAAGGTTGTTGCAACAACGGGGAATTTTCTTGGATTCTCTTGTCTAAAAAGGTTAATCCCAGGAAACACTTGCCATAAGCAAGCTCCTGTTTCAAGTTCATTCAGCCTTTGAATAACTTGCGATAAAGCGGGCCACTGGAGTTTAAGGGGGGCTTCCATTGAGTCGGGAAGAATAAGCCCAGGGGGTCTCCACAGTCCTTGGGTGTCCGCCCAAACATATCCGGGATACCAGAGGTCATAATGGATTCCGTTTTCTGTTTCGACTGCAACGAGATGCAGCTTTTCTTCATCCAACCGGTTACGAACTTGGGGCCAAAAAGGAAGTTCCTCTGAAAGAGGCTCATTAAATCTTGGGATTTGTAAAAATTCATTTACCTTCCCTTTGGAAAGAGTTTGGGGCACAAAGTAAGCTGTGAGTCGATGTGATATCTCGCTGCGCTTAATCTTCCCTTCTTCAATTAAGGAAAATTGCCTCTCAAGAATACCTTGAACTGGAGAGGTGACTTCCGGAGATTCTAAGAGCTGTAAAATAAAGTCAAAGCAAAGTTCATAGGCTTTTTGAAGGTCAATAGATGATGTATCAAAGCGTCTATAAAAAAGGGTGAGCTCTTGAAAGAGTTTAAGAGAACGTCCTTCTGACCACGCCCAAAAATCTCCCGTTTTAGCAGCCCCCACGAGAACGTCTCGATGGAGAAGGGCCATTTTTGGATAACAGAGAACAAAGGTAGAAAGAATCCCATCAACATCCAAATGGTTATTCATGACTAAGTCATAGGAGGGGGTCTCATTAGCCTCAAGATATTTAAAACAGATTTCCGTTGACGTGCCTGCCTTGTATCGCTTTTCCGTACGATTAGGAACCCAATGACTTAATTCAATATCAGTGCCCTCGCGAAACTCTTCTCCAGCAGTTCCATCCACATAGATTGTGCATTGGGATTCTGGTCTTTGGCTTTTTGATCCTTTGACATAAAAACATTTTTCTGGGGGCATCTTATCTATCCTTCCTCATGAACGAATACAACTTACCTGGGAATGATACTTTATACGTATCTCTTTAGATTTAAAAATATCTTTTTTAACTTTATTGGTGGTCGCTCTACGAGGAGAAGGTTGTCCAAGCCGTCTATCATAGAGACCTTTAAATTCTTCCTCCTCATAGCGCATTCGTAGCTTCAGAAATGTTCAATTACAGATCTCCAATAAACCTGAATCTTCCTCCGTTGTTAACTTGCTCTTTTGAAAGCTGTCATAGACATCTTCAAATTTCCTCTTTTTCGCTTTTTTCATAACTACCTTTTTCGGGAGATAGTCGCTTATCGGACATTTTAAAGTGCTATTGACAGCTAGAGACAGCGCAGGGTCATCTCATGAAAATTTTTGATCCTTTCTTAATGACAGAGTTAATTTTTCAGATAAGATGAATGAGCTCTCCCACAACGGGGAGAGGTAGAACAGATTGATTTTACTCATAATTTTTCATGAGGTGGCCCAGAGCGACAAGAGCGACAATGAGCTTGTCAAGAAAAATTTTTTATGATAGCCTTCTTAAGTTAGCATTTTTCTATTTAACCCTTTTTTGCTTAGTAAGGAGAGATGAATATGAGATTTTTAATAGGAACATCAGCCTTGTTATTCTTTTTTAGTCCATCTGTTGTTTTTTCAATGGGTTCTGATGCAGAACAGGGGGCGAATCTCCCTCAACGGTTTGGCTATCAAAGTGAACCCGTAGGACATGGCTATCAAAGTGAACCCGTAGGACATGGCTATCAAAGTGAACCCGTAGGGCATGGTTATGGCTATCAAAGTGAACCCGTAGGACATGGCTATCAAAGTGAACC
>JAKFXB010000031.1 GCA_021731585.1 Alphaproteobacteria bacterium | reverse complement strand
AGAGTTAGGGCCGGACTACAAGGTTTTTGTTGCTATGCGCTACGCCCCTCCCTTGATAGAAGAGGTGTGGAGCAAAGTAGAAGCCTTCTCTCCTCAAGAGATAATTCTTCTTCCCCTCTATCCACAATTTTCAACTGTGACTACAGGTTCTAGTCTTAAAGCATGGAAAAAGGTTTCAAAAGGTAAATCTCTCCCGACACACATTGTTCCTTTCTATCCGACGGAAAAGGGTTTTCTTGATGCTCTTAAAGAGAGAACAATATTTCATTATGAGAAGGCCAAGAAAGCAGGATATCCTAAAGTTTTGCTCACAGCCCATGGATTGCCTGAAAAACTTATTCAAAAGGGAGATCCCTATCAAAAGCAGGTGGAAGTAACAGCACGTTCTCTTGTTGATACTTTAGGAATAATTGATCTGGATTATACACTTTGCTATCAAAGCCGCGTAGGTCCTTTAAAATGGACTGAACCTTCTCTTGAAGAGCAAGTTTTGAAGGCCTCACAAGAGAGGAGGCCTCTTGTTATTGTGCCAATTTCTTTTGTTTCAGAGCACTCTGAAACTCTTGTGGAGCTTGATATACTTTATCGAAATAAGGCTTTTGAAGAGGGCTGCCCTTCTTATCATCGTGTCGAGACGGTACAAACTCACCCTTTTTTCATTAAGGGACTCGTAAATCTCATTATCTGCGCTGAGGAAAATTCTCATGCTCTATGATTATTATCTCACCTTAAAATCCCTTCACATTTTGGCAGTCATTGCGTGGATGGCGGGTCTTTTATACTTACCGCGCCTGTTTATCTATCATAAGGAATTTGACTTAGGATCAAAGGCCTACGAGACTTTTTGTCTTATGGAGAGGCGCCTTTTGAAGATTATTATGCTACCTTCTCTTCTTATGAGCTTTCTTTTTGGTATTCTTCTCGCTTTTGCCACAAATGCTTGGTCCATGCCCTGGTTCCATGTCAAATTTTTGCTCGTACTTCTTTTGGCTGCTTTTCATGGTTATCTTTCAACAATTGCCAAAACCTTTGCTCGGGGGGAGCATCCTCCTATTTCCGATAAAACTTTACGATTCTTGAATGAATTTCCCTTTTTATTGGCTATTTTCATTGTTTTTCTTGCTGTTTTTAAGCCCGGCTTTCACTAAAAGGAAGATTAATGAAAAAACACTTGTATTTTCTTTAAAAATTTGGCAAAAATAGTACAGTCCTACTTTTAAAATCCCAGAGAAAATATGAACCTAAAAACCTTGAAGTCTAAAACGCCTGTTGAACTTTTGTCTATGGCAGAAGAACAAGAAATCGAAAACGCTAGCACTCTCCGCAAACAAGATATGATGTTTGCAATTCTGAAAAGAATGGCAGAAAAGGGAGAAGCTATTTTTGGAAGTGGTGTTGTTGAAATCCTACAAGATGGATTTGCTTTTTTAAGATCTCCCGAAGCAAACTACTTGCCTGGTCCCGATGACATTTATGTATCGCCGAGTCAGGTCAGAAAATTTAGCTTACGGACAGGGGATACGGTTGAAGGGGAAATTCGCGCTCCTAAAGATGGAGAACGGTATTTTGCTCTTTTAAAGGTCAATACCATTAATGCTCAACCACCAGAAGTGATTAAGCATCGTCTTAACTTTGACAACCTAACTCCGCTTTATCCTGATGAAAAGCTTAATCTTGAAATTGAAGATCCAACTTATAAGGGCTTAACCCAGCGGGTTATCGAACTTGTTGCTCCTATTGGAAAAGGTCAGCGTGCGCTTATTGTTGCACCCCCTCGTTCCGGTAAAACCGTGATGATGCAGAATATTGCTTATTCCATTTCCGTAAATCATCCAGAAGTTACACTTATGGTTTTGCTTATTGATGAGCGACCTGAAGAAGTTACAGATATGGCTCGCTCTGTAAAGGGTGAAGTTATTAGTTCAACCTTTGATGAACCAGCGTCCCGTCACGTTCAAGTTGCTGAAATGGTTATAGAAAAGGCAAAACGCCTTGTAGAGCTAAAAAATGACGTTGTTATTCTCTTAGATAATATCACTCGCCTTGCTCGTGCATATAATACGGTTGTACCTTCTTCTGGTAAGGTCCTTACGGGGGGTGTCGATGCAAATGCTCTCCAGCGCCCCAAGCGGTTTTTTGGAGCGGCCAGAAATATTGAAGAGGGAGGCTCGTTGACAATTATATCCACAGCCTTGGTTGATACGGGATCGCGTATGGATGAAGTTATCTTTGAAGAATTTAAAGGAACGGGTAATGCGGAGATTATTCTTGATCGTAAACTTTCAGACAAGCGGACATTCCCGGCCATTGATATTACGAAATCAGGAACACGAAAAGAAGAGCTCTTGATTGATAAAGATGCTTTAACGAAAATGTGGGTTTTGAGACGAATTCTAATTCCTATGGGGACTACAGATGGAATGGAATTCCTCCTTGAAAAGTTAAGAAACACAAAGAATAATAGCGAATTCTTTGAGTCTATGAATTCTTAAAATGGATAAAAATGTTTCACGTGAAACATTTGAAAAGTTAAAAGTCTATCAACGAACTTTAGAGGCGTGGCAAAAAAGACTTAATTTGATTTCATCTTCAACTCTTCCTTATATCTGGGAAAGGCATTTTGAAGATTCTTTGCAGCTTTTGCCATATTTACCCTCTTCTCAAAGTAAGCTTGTTGATTTAGGGAGTGGGGCTGGATTTCCGGGACTTGTTCTTGCTATTGCAAAGTCTGACTTTTTAAATGTGACTCTTGTAGAATCAGATTTAAAGAAGTGTATTTTTTTAGAAAATGTTTCACGTGAAACAAATACGCCCATAACAATTTTAAATGGGCGGATAGAAACCTTAAAAAATTCATTGAAATTTGACATTATTACAGCGCGAGGATTAGCGCCACTTTCCTTTCTTATTGACTATGCTGTTCCTTTGATGAATGTTAATGGTGCTTGTCTCTTTTTAAAGGGAAAAGAATTTGAAAGTGAAATTGAAAATAGCCAAAAAAAATGGGATTTTAATCTTGAACTTTTTCCTAGTTTAACCGATTCTAGGGGGAGAATTTTAAGAATAACACATCCAAAAAAGGTCTCTTTCCATGACAAAAATAATAGCCGTTGTTAACCAGAAAGTGGGCGTTGGAAAGACAACGACGACAATAAATTTAGCAACCGCATTTTCTACTATCGGTAAGAAAATTCTTATTATAGATTTTGACCCCCAAGGAAATGCTACGACTGGGGTGGGAATAATTGATAAAACCAAAACAAGTGGAAGCTATGAGGTCCTT
>JAKFXB010000070.1 GCA_021731585.1 Alphaproteobacteria bacterium | reverse complement strand
TTCTTTATAACGATCCCATATCTTATAGCCGGTCTTACGTGAGATCCCGAATTCTCGGCACAAAACAGCCAGCTTCTCTCCATCAAGCATTCTTGCCACAAATTTGATTCTTTCATCCATAATGTTACTCTCTTTCCACATCATCTGGCACTCCAAATGAAAAAAGTGTAACCTATGTCTCCGGAATATTTTGTAACCTATCTCTCAGGAAGGACAATGACTTTTCTCAATGAATGCCTTGTCTACAGAGGGTTCTTCTCTTATTGAAACATACTTCACTACTCTCTCAAAATACCCTCCAAATTGATCTCGCTAGGTGACAATTTGGTGATATTCTAAAAAAGAAAGCTATAGTTATGACAACGTAAGGGAGAAGAAAGATGCCAAAATTTACAAAACGATTTGTAGAAGCAATTAACCCAGATTGTCGGGCGCCAGGATAATTGACCCAGGAGGGCGTCAAGTTAATTGAGCCACTTTGAGGATGTTAGTAAAGCACAGAGATGGTTGTCAATAGGGAGAATAAAAAAAAGGGAGAATAAAAAAATAATAGAATTTATTTTGAGGGTTATTTAAGAGAGAGACGCGAATGGCGTCTTTCTCGCCATTCGCGTCTTGCTGAGCCAATAATTCCGCTTCTCGCGCCGGTCAAGAGTGACCGGAGGTCATCACGAAGTGACGCGAAGCTTAAGCTGAGCGCTCTTGACGGGCATAGAGAGAGAGGAATTACAAAACATATTATTTATGAGCGTAGCGAATTAGGTTTCCTTTTTTGTATTTGCAATTTTTGGTCGCAGTTTCCTTCTATAAGAGTCACCTTCTAAAATCACATGATAACTATGATTTGTAAGTCTATCCACGACAGCATTCCCCATGGCTGGATCAGGGAAAAGATCAACCCAGGCCTCGACTTTGCGATTACTTGTAATGATAAGGCTGGATTTTAAGTGACGTTCCGCAACAAGCTCATAAAAGTCTTCAGCTTGCGTTAACGTCAACGCTGAAAGCCCGAAGTCGTCAATAATGAGAAGATCTGGGGCGCTGAGTTTTTTGAGATTTCTTTCCCAACTTTGGTCTGCACGGCTTGCATGCATTTCCCTTAATAAAACAGAGGCTCGGATAAAACGAACGCTCTTGCTTTGTCGACAAGCGTGGTGACCAAGAGCTTGGGCCAAGTGTGTTTTACCTGTTCCTGTTGGGCCCACGGCTAACACATGGCTCTTTTCGTGAAGATAAAGCCCACCCATCAAATCTCGAATAAGATGCTGTATGGGTAAAGGGTAGCGAGCAATCTCATACTCTTCAAAGGTTTTTGTTTGCTCAAAGCTTGCCTTCTTAAAGCGTTTTTCTAATGCGAGAGCTTCACGCCTTTGAATCTCATCTTGCAAAAGAAGAGAGAGCCACTCTGAATGGGAAAGACCATTCTCACGAGCTGATGTTAAACGGGCTTCAAAGGTTTCCATAATGCCAGGTAAACGCAGTTTTCTGAATTGGTCATGTAAAGAAAGAGACGTCATAAACATACCTCCCCAGAGAGCGCACTAAACTCTTGTGTGTTTCTTAGATAGCAGCCCTCTTTGAGTTGCTCGGGGGAAAGTCGATTGGATCTTTCTTCAGTCAAAGGCTTACGGTCAAGACCATCCTCGAGTATTCTTTTAAGGGACCTGTAGGTTAAGCTTTCAAAGAGGAGAGCTCTTTTACAAGCGGCATCCAATCGAGACGGGCTGTACGTCTCAGAAAGCCTTAGAACAGCTTGGGCTTTTCTTTGATGGGTCATACTTGGCTTAACCAGAAATTGAGAGAGAAATGCATGAACAGAATCCCCTATTCCTTTCGCTTCCTCCAAACACTCAGGGATTCCTTTCTCAAGAAAATACCTCGCTCCCTTAGGGTAGTCTTTTTGGTCTGTAATCCACTGTCCTTTTCTGTTTTCCCGGATGTGCGTTTTAATACGTGTTTGCTCAAAGAAGATTTCAACGATACGCAGGGTAGCCCTGATCCAAACAGTTTTCCCTACATAGATGTGGGGGCAAGAGTAAAATGACCCTTCGAATATAATATGTTGATCCTTGTGAACGAGGGCGCTTTGCCAGAGGGGACATTCAAACTCTTCTTCGGGGAGGGAGAGCATACGCTCCTTCTCAAGAGACTCAAACATTTTCCAGGGCGTTTCTCCTGTTGTTCGCGTGACAACATGGGCATTCTCATGGCGACACCATTTGAGAGCACGTGTATTAGCTTCCTCGATGTCCTTGAAGACTCTCCCTGCTAAAATCTGCTGACGGCATATGGACACACTCCGTTCCACGCGCCCTTTGTGTTTGGCCAGCCGGACCTTTGCGGGATCAGCAATAAAATCATAATGACGTTCTAATTCGCCGTAAGTTCGGTTGATTGTGGGGTCATAAATATCAGGTTTTATAATGCCAGCTCTAAGATTATCCAGCAGAATGGTCTTCGGAACTGACCCAAAGAAATTGAAGGCTCTCACGTGACAATCAACCCATGTTTTAATGTCTTGCCTAAAAACAAAACGCACAAAACGATAACGGCTATAAGAGAGGGTCATAATAAAGGCCCAAGTTTTACGCATCTTCCCCGAGAGGGGATCTCTCATAAGTCCAACATATCCGAAGTCTACCTGAGCCTGCTGACCAGCCTCTATTTCTAAATGAACCGTCGAAGCAGAGCTCGGCAGTTCAGTAAAGTTCTCTTTGATGTATCTCCTCAAGCTGCTTTCGCTAACCTTTGTTCCCTCTTCTTTAAACAACCTTACCATTTGCTTGGTCGTCATATATGGGGAGAGACGCCATGCTTCAATTTTGTTATGATGAGTCCTCAAAAATCTTTGGGCGGGGCCGGGTTCGCCTCGAGAGTGCCTCTCTCTTATTAATCGTTCTATAAGCGTCTCTGTTGTTTCTGGGGCTATCTCTGGTTTCAGACCTAAAGACTCTGCTTTTCTAAGCAAATCCCTAATCGTATTCCTTGAAACTCCCAGAGACCGACTGATGGCCCTGCTTCTTTGACCTTTTTGCCATTGATAAATAACTTCCCGTATTTCTAACATTTCTATTTTTCTCCGTGCCATTCCTATTGACCCTCAATATTTCATTTGAGGATTTTAGGATTATTGAACTGCCCCTAAGCTCAAAAATCTTGGCCCAGGGGTGGGTCAGTTTTCTTGGCGCGGGGGTGGGTCAATTAAGTTGGCGCGGATGGCCTCCAAGTGGGTCAATTATCCTGGCGCCCGACAATTTCATTCCAATCGCTTGATGAGGACGTTCTTTATTAAAAATTTCAATGAAATCATCGAACTTTTCCTGTTGCTGCAAAAAATTAAAAGCAGGAGGTTTCGTTGTTTCTTTCTTTAAGGTCAGATG
>JAKFXB010000134.1 GCA_021731585.1 Alphaproteobacteria bacterium | reverse complement strand
ATACTCTTAGATGCTCTCAGAATAGAATTCAATTGGCGCTTTATTAATGCACATTAAAATTATTTATAATGGTATGTTTTTTGAATTATTCAATATTTTTATTAAAAAAATAAATATAATTATTAAGATAAGGAATATAGAGAATGAAAAATATAGTTCATGGACTTATTATTTTTAAATTATTAATACTTTCTGTAGGAGAAGCACAAGCATGCTGGGGAACAACCTGCGATCGTCATTGGTGTGACAATAGAACAATTACTCGATGTTTTCCTGCAAATAAAGACGACCATGATGAGCATCTGCGTAATGAACATCCAGTTCGAAATGCAGGGAAAAAAGCAGTTAAAATGGGAAGTGAAGTGCTTGACCACCCAGTGAGTAAGGTAGCTATTCGTACAGTAGTTACTGCAGTAGCTACTAGGACTACTAATTCAATATGGGACTTGGTATGGGACTGTTTTTGTCCTCCTAAGTCAGAGTAAACGATTTGATGGTATAGAGGATGTGGTGTAGAACCACGTTCTCTATGAGAATTACTCACTCCACATTTTCTTATACTACACTGTCCTCCGTTAAAAAGGCTAGGCGCGAGTGAAAATTTACTTATTTTTTTATTTTTTTAACGGACCCTAATCATCGTCTTCTGTTCTAAATAGACAACACCACCTCCTGCCTTTTTGGGAGGGCTTTGTTGATGGAGGAGAGTCTTCTTTTAAATCTCCAGAAGGAGTTTTTTGCTCTGTACCCTGTTGAGAAGAAGGTGATGGCAACTCCTCATCTTTCTCTTGCGAGGCCTTTTCTTTATGCGGCGTCTCTGTTGAAATGTAAGACGATCCCTCATCCTCGTTTTTCATTGAGAAAGCAGGAGAAATGAACATAAAACTGAGCACGGCAACGAGCAAATAATTTTTCTTTAACATTTTGATTCTCCATTCTGTTCTCAATAGTATTTTTATCCGCTCTCTTAGAGCGCTGCATCCATTCTATAAAGGTGCACTTAAAATGGGAACTATTTTTTCAACTGCTCTCAACATTAGAAATTATCTTATGAGTTGAACTCACAAAACTTTATTTACAGAGTCTAATTTTCAAAAATCATTTCCCCTGGATTTTCTGCTCCACCTTCAACTTCAAAATTAGTTTTAGCCTAATCTGCCATCGATGGCTTATTATTTAGAGCCTTGTCAGTTCTCCTATGGCGCTAATAGTATGTGCGATGGCGTTTCTCTCAGTCACCACACCCGTCAAAAACCCCTTGTTATGCCGACTGAACTCTCTCAACTCGAAGACCTAGAACTACATCAAACTCCCCGGAGTTTATCCCTGTACAAGATTGCAAATGACCTATCAAGCATCTTCGCGTTCCGTCGTGCCTACTTTTCTGCTAAAATCGGAGAAACCAATGAGCTACGAAGAGGCTCAGGAAAGTGAAGCAACACCAATGATAAAAAAAGCTAAAAAGAAGCCAGTTAAGCAAGAAGTCATCGTCGTCCCTGAAACTTCAGAAGAGGAAAAGGAGACGTTGGTGTGAGACTGCCTGATAAAAAATGCAATTTTGTAAATACTTTACTTTCTCATGGAGTTGTCAGGACGAACTAAAAAGTGTAGATCACATCAAAGGTATGCCAGCTGCAAAGTTTTATAACCGGATGCTTTGCATTTCCCAGTAACGCCATTTACGTGTATTAATTCGTTGAACTTGATGTTGACGCTGTGCTTGAGGCGCTGATAAGAAGCTTTTGAAGAAAAACTCCCCTTGCAATAGAAAACTCGATTGGCACTACCCCATCTTGTCTATCGGCAAAATACGAATCTTTACCAATACCGGGACGATTAACTTCTACTTCTGGTAAAATCTGTGATGCAGAAACCAAAATAGAAAAAAATGGGTCAAATCCTCCTACCCCATTATTATGAGTTCTCATATTTTCAGTAATTTCGTTTGATTTACCATAACGTAATTCCTGAGCAAGGGAATAACTGCAACAACAACATATTTCATTTATTGAATGTAAATGAAGAATACAGCCAACTTCTTGCATTTTTTCAAACTGATCTAGCTCTTGTTGAAATTTAGCAATGCCTGACCTAATTGTGTCTACGTTTTCTGTCCTACTAGTCTCTTTAGAAAACCTTGTTCTTAATAAATTAAGTTTATCAATTCTATATTTTCCTAATAAATCATTATACTTTAGAAGAAGCTTTGTGCTTTCAACCCCACGAACTGTCTTTGTTTCACCAAAATACCGGAGTAAATATTGTTCACTATCTATAGCAGAACCAAAACCTTTATTGGCTTCATTGATTTTTTCATCAACAGTTCTCTGAATTTCTTTATGAAATGAATAAATTGACTCCTGATCTTGAGTTACTAATTGACCTATGCTTGCTTTAGCCTCAGTCAAAGCATCATCCTGAGCCTTCATCCATTCTTTGTAATAACCCTCTATAACATCATGCCTTAATGGCAAAAAACTATCTTTAGGAGATCCTATCCTTTCTCCAAAGCTCTTTAAAAGTTCTTGAGGTACATAATGGTCTGAAGGACCTATAAAGGTAGTGCCTTGTTGGCTATAACCTCTACCAACAGCTCCGCTAACAAAAGCTACTATTGAATTAGAGTCTTTGAGCGGAACATAAAGGGCTTCATACTGATCATCATCAACTTTTATAATAAGCGATAAACCTGCCACTACAATGTTATGATATAATCCAGCGGCTCTTGCTGTTTTCTTTGCCTCTTTTTCAAGCTCTGTATGAATTTCGTCTATATCAAAGCTCTTTCCATCAATGGATTTCACATTCCCATGGGGGCCTGATTTAAGGCCAATTCCATGTGAAAAGTTTAAGGTATCGACCCAAACCCCTCCAAACTCACCCTCTAAAGAGTAGGCAGATAAATTAATGAACAGAGAGGCTACTAAAAATACAATTCCCCAACTCCATTTTAAAACCATTTTTGAGTCTCTCCCCATATGTTTATTTTGATTGTTAAATGTAACCACATGATTTCTTGTGAGATAATTTTTCACGAAATTAAAGGATAATAAATTATTAACCTTTATTTTGTGAATTAATTAATTGTTTTAATATTTAATTTTTTTACTGTTTTCACCCAACTCAGTAATTATTTTCTGAAGCCAAGATAACCCAACAATTCCATTTCCAGAGAAATTAATCTCAAGAAGTAATGGCAGTGCTACAGCTCGTTTTAGTGCAGCATTAAAGGGATCATCTTCTCCTGCCTCATGATAGATTCTGTTGTACGACAAATCTAATCTTTCCAAAGTGTTATCACGATCTGCAATAAAATTCAGAATTGCGGTGGCTCCTCTTGTAGAGATGTTATTTCCACTAAGGTTAAGAACAGTATGCTCTGTAAGGTTGTAT
>JAKFXB010000081.1 GCA_021731585.1 Alphaproteobacteria bacterium | reverse complement strand
TAATGAGCATGGCCTTCTTCAACATGAGAAAGGGGGTGAATTCTCTGCAACTCATTCATTTCCGCTGAACTCAGTCCAGAAACTAGTTCACCTTCTTTTCACATTTCAGATAAGAAGGAAGAAGATTGAAAAAATATTCCTATATTACGTCTTTGGCCCTGCAGTTGCTTTAGATATATTCTCTTTCAAAGACTCATACACCTTATTAGCGTTCTCCAGATCAAAAAGAGAAAGTCCTGTCTTATTATTTCCAGCCGTGCTTGCTTGCGTGTGCATAACAACCGTTCCTAATCCGAAAAGTTTTTGAAGAAATCCAGATTTTAGCTCAATCTCCTTGATGTTTGTAAAAAACACTTCTTTTCTTTTGCTCCAAAGGAAGTTCCGGTTATGAGAAACACTGTTAGGACCAATTTTAAAAGTTGTTCCGTTGTAGGTCCCTAAAGCCCCAGCTACAATACCAAACAGAAAAATAATATAGCCAACAAACCAGCCTAGAAAGCTATTATCACTAAAAGGGGCACAAATAATTGCTCCGATAAATAATTCAATAAAGATAAATGGAGGAATGAGAAGATATAATCCTGTACGAATGATCCAAAGAGGTTTTATGAAAGATGGCTTTATTTTATTCATGCTTTTTTCCTATTCTTACTAATCATCTGAATTTATATAAAATAAAGTGAAATTTTTTTTAGTCAAAGAATTAATTTTACTCATCTTACATTTCCTCCAAGTTTTCATATTCATCAAATTCATAGTCCTTGATAGTATTGGTTCTTTCTTCAAAAGGCTTCTTCTTTATCTTCGATAATCTTGAAATCTCTTTTTAAGATTTTCTTTAAAATCGGTTTTTCTTTTGCATCGGCCCCATGAAGTTGAAAAACTCTCCTGTCTATATCAATTCTAAAATTATACGCTTGCAATAGCCCCGTTATTCAATCCAAAATTGCGTCCTATTATTTCTTAAGGATCCTAAATCGACAAAGAAAAGTCCCGTTCTCTCTGTCTTGAAATCTCTTGCTCTATGCGCTGTTTTTGAACCTCGATTAAAGCTTTTTCTTGCATTTTGAGCATATCCTGTTCGTGGGCGATTGAATGCCGGTTCTCATAGCACCTCTCTCGGAACATTGAATCTGCGTTCATGCGACGTAGATAGAGGAGGTTATGAGAACCGAGGTCTTTTTCAAGGGAATCGGCATAATTCTCTTCAATTTTATGGGTGATTTCAGCCATGGCGGTCATTTGAGTATTGGTGGGTTTTGCTCCATGAGTTTCTTGGTATCTGAGCATATTCTTAGCACATTCAGTGGCAGCGTTTTTGGAAAGGGAATAGTTGCTGCTGAGTTTTTGAGCGAGGATGTTTGCTTCCGCTCGATGGGCTTTGAACTCTGCTTCTGCCAGTTGAGGAAGGTTGGAGGGTAGTTTTAGACCTTCTTGCTTAGCCTCAAGGAAAAGACGACCTTCGATGGACACTTGTCGCTCTGCAATCATATGAATGAGGAGGGGGTCCTTTTGTTCATCGAACTTGCCGCGTTTCTGCCACTCATCAGTGAGTTTTTCCTTGATGTGAGGAATACGGTCAAGCTCATATTTTGCGCGAGCCAAAAACTGCTTTGTTTCTTTTTCTGTTGGTGTTGTTCCGCCCAGGGTATGAGCATAGAAGATGAAGTTAGCTGCCAGCTCGGCTTGAAGAGGAATCCGCTCTTTCAGTTCAGGAGTCATGGAGATATTTTCCTTGGCTATATAGGCATAGAGGACCTTTTCGCAGGATTTGGTGATCTGATTGAAAATGTCTTGAGATGAAGCACTTGCCTCTTTGGTAATGACACTGGATTGTGTTAGAGCCTGAGGCACAGCTTGTTTTATAATCTCCCTGATACCTTCAGGACCTTGTTTCTTGAGGACATCATTAAAATCTTCTCCCAATGTATCCGGCTTGATGACAGTCACCTTAAACCCACGTTCTTGAAGGGCGTGAACAGACTTATTCAAATTCTTTGCCGCAGGTGAATCGGGTTCATCATGATCGCCACAAATGACAATGTGGGTTTTGGAATCTTGAGGCTCAATACGCCCCATATTGGCAATCCCCAAACTGGCCTTGATGGTGCCTTGGAGTCCCGCTTCTTTAAGGCTAAGAGCTGTTTCTACACCTTCAGCAATGAAAAGATAGTTTGAATCTTTACCTCCCTGTATTGTCACAGCTGATCCTTTTAAAAGTCCATAGGATCTCTTTTGAACTGGAATATCAGCCTTGTTGGCTATTTTGGGATCAAGGAAGGTAAGCTGAACGGCTGTGATATCTCCTGTATTCGATCGTGCTGCAACCATAAGGCAAGGATAAGTTTTTCTTGTGTCCCGCTCTCCTGCCACCTTTACATTCGGGAGATAACGGAAATCCTCTGGGTATTCTCCCTCTATTTTACGATGTTCTTTGAGATAATGCTCAGAGATGCTTCCTTGAAGTGACTGTCCTTTGGCCCAAAGATTCTGAGCCCGCTCTATCTTCTGTTGAACTTCTTTAGCTTCTCTTTCTTTTGCTAGACTTTCTTTCTCAACCTTTTGTGCATGAAATGAATCAAAGCTATTCTTTTGAGTTGAGAACTGTTCAGGTGACAACCTTGCCCAACTCGCTCCATACTCTAGAGCTTCCTTAAAGGAAAGATTTTTAAGCTTTGTAAGCATGTGAAGGGGCCCTCCCGATAACTCACTGTCTTTAAAATTTATCCATCCCCCTGTTCTTAAATTCACTGAGATGTGCCCATTTTTTCCATAACGACGCTGAGTTGCTGACGAAGAACTTTTATGAAACGGCTCTCCAATGGACGCAAAAACATGGTCCGCAAAATCAGCCATGTTTTCTTTAAGAGAGGCTTCTACAACTTCTTTGTTAGGAAAAACATGTTTCTGTGGGAGTGTCCTTTCTAAGGTTGTTATAGCTTTATCTGTATTCTCAAGGAAAGAGAGGTTCACCTCAGAGGGGCTCGCCCCAGAACGACTCAAGAGAGGGAGGCTTGCCTCAGAGGGAGAAACTGTTTCATTTTTTGTGTTCTTCTGTTCTTGAAACACTTTCGTTTTCTTTAAATCTTGATAGTGAAAGGGCTCAAGCGTAGTTGATGCCCTCTGTTCTAAGGATTGTGGGTGAGATTGCAATTGAGATTGTAGCTGAGATTGATACTGGTACTGATATCGATATGGCTCTTCAGCTTGGAGGGAGCCTGAATACCTTTGAGACAGAGACCGAGACTTAGTCTTAGACATAATCTCAGATTTATCCTCCGATTTTTCCTTCTTTAAAAGCTTTTCAGCCCTTACTTCTTCCCGAATACTGTCGGAAGCCATCCTAATCTCTTTTTCTCGGTTGACTCCAAGGAAGTGATCAGCCACTTGCCAAAAGGCTTTCTTTGAAACTGTTCCCATCGCATCCAGTTCACTCGCAATACGATCAAAGATCTTTGTGA
>JAKFXB010000025.1 GCA_021731585.1 Alphaproteobacteria bacterium | reverse complement strand
AATCCAAAAAATAAGGGATGCGTTGGGTGGAAAGGAAGCTGAAATCAAAGGTCTTGGCTTGAGTCAAAACCGAATGACGAGTGATCAATTTCAAGAGATTACAGAAAGTTTAGATCCGACAAAATATCTAAACTTGAGAATTCTTAATTTAAACGATAACCTGATAGGTGTGGATGCCGCTCCCTCTCTTCTAAAATGGTTAAGTTTACCCTCAGCTCCTTGGATAAATATAACGGGGAATGCTTCTATAAGTCTCAAAAATGTTTCAAAGCTTCATGCAACTCTTAAGTCTTTAATTGATGATTCTTTAGACCTTAAAGGAAAAATGGGGAGAGTTATT
This sequence comes from Alphaproteobacteria bacterium, assembly GCA_021731585.1. GTDB lineage: Bacteria > Pseudomonadota > Alphaproteobacteria > UBA9655 > UBA9655 > UBA9655. Next base: position 3,131 of record JAKFXB010000025.1, on the reverse strand, counting down.
TTTATGTCTCATCAGTATGTACAAAAGGCTAAAAATTCTGTTGCAGTTTATAATACGCATGTGGATGTAGGAATTATTCCTGAGGACTGGGGTCAACGACATAAGTATTTTTATACTTCAGAGTATTTTAAAAATTTACAAACCCAAAGAGCTGTAGATCGTCTTGCTACATGTATGGAGGGGATGAAAATATTAGCTGCAACACCTCCTGTAAGTATACCTTCTACAATGGCAGCAAGATTGGAGGTTTCTTATCTAGACCAAGAAAGTCCTGATGAATTAAGTTTTGAACAAGTGATTGCCACTTTAACATTTAATCCTAACGCTGGCGAATAATATAAAATGGATAGGGATCAGACGATACATACGCCTTATACTTTTCAGTCTGGTGTACTCGTGCCCCCAATAGCAGCTTCATCTTCAACTTCAGTACAAGTTCTTCCCTCCTCCTCTTCATCCTCTTCCCAGAACTAATGCGTAATGGTTTATAAGCTAGAAAATGGGAAACTTTTAAATTCTTTCTTTTACCTTAATCCGGGAAAAAGAAGTTAAGTGTAAAACGGGCTGTCCATTTTGTGCCTACGGAAGAGGGAACGGCAGGATAACCAAAGAACTGGAGGGTGCCACTAACAAAGTGTTTGTGGACTTTAAATATATATCCGCCTCCCCCTCCCACAGGAACGGTCCATCTCTGTGAATTCTTTTGGGTCCAATCTGCAGTAATTTGGGGCAAGGAGGCAAGATACCATCCATTTGAAAGGTTATAATAAGAAAAAGCCTCTACAGAGAGTGTATTAACATGAGGTTGGTTCTTGTTTCCTGCAACAGACCAAATATTATTCGCATAAAACCCCAAGACCCACTTTCCGGGGGTCGTTGCAAGAACCATCCCGGGACCCACACTTACTTTTCCTGATCCTAATTGACGATTTGTTGCCGTTGGGAAGGAAAATACGGGACCAAAGCCAGCTGAAGTTTTCTTTATATGGACGTGTGCAAGATAAAATTGGGGATTAAAATCCCCTGTTCCGGTAATGTGACCCTTTTTAGTTATAGTGTTTACTTGAGAATAAATAGGGAGGATAGGTCGAGCAATGACTTTTATATTTTCGTGAATTCTTATGGGTATTTGAGGGGCTAGCTTAAGAAGATACTGAGGTTGATCCTTGTCTGCAAATCCAAAATTTAGATCATTTTGAAAAGGAGTCGAGATAACGTTGGAAAGTGGGTTTTCAAGATCCTTTATTAATTCAGAGCCACTGGTATTTTCAGCATAGGCAGCGGAAAAACAAAGAAAGGCTAACAAAACATAAAGTGATGACTGTCCTTTTCTAGGTAACATGAAAAAACTTCCTTGAGTTCATATTTACACACTTCAATATCACAAAAACTCACAACTCTCAAATTACGCTTACATTCTTAAAGTTTCACTTGCGCCTTTAGAAGGGTGAATTTACAGTAGACCAAAGGGTATACTGGGAAATTCACCCTCTTATAACAAAAAGAGTAAAGAAGAAAAATATGGCAGATCAAGCTGAGAACATTTTTTTAAACGTCAGCGCTCCCGGAGGATATTCCTTTGAACTCAATTTTTTTCAAGGCGTTGAAAGGCTCTCGAGTCTTTTTGAGTATACGCTGATTATGACAGCACAAAGTAATGACATTGACTTTAGTACTATGATGGGTCAGTCGGTAACGGTTACCTTAACAGTGGGTTCTGAACAACGAACCTTTAATGGGATAGTTGGTTTTTTTGAACAACAGGCAACGCCTTTTCAGCCCCTAAATATGTGGAACGTTTATCGTGCAGTCTTGTACCCCCAAATTTGGCTTCTCACTTTTTCTGCCCACTGTCAAATTTTTCAAAATCTGTCAACGGTGGATATTATCCAGCAGATTTTGGAAACTAATTCAATTCCCTATTCAAACCAAGTCGTTTCAGCGGGTATGACACAGAGGGAATTTTGTGTTCAATATAATGAAACAGATTTTGCTTTTATTTCCCGCCTCATGGAGGAGGTGGGGATATTTTATTACTTCCAACAATCAGAGGGTGGACATACGTTTGTCCTTGCTGACTCTTCCCAAACTGCCCCTCCGTGCGACAATGCAGCAACCGTCAGCTTTATGGATTCAGCCCCTCATGAGCCATTTATGATGACCGTGAGTTCATGTTTTATTACACAAAAAATTGTCCCACAAAGTAATTCACTCATCAGTTATAATTACCTTACTCCTCAAACTCCCTTGAAAGGCACGGCACTTGGCCCCGCTGATGCAGGGGGGGGAAGCCTTACGAGCTATCGTGAAGTTTTTGGGGAACAAACTTTGGGAGATACATTAACGAGTGTAAAATTACAATCAGAAGATGCTCCTCAAAAAAGGGTGGAGGGAATCTCTTGTGTGCCCTTCTTTTTAGCGGGATATTCCTTTACTTTAGAAGATCACCCCCGAGTCGATGCGAATATTAATTATGTCCTCTATGAAGTGATTCATGAAGCCCGTATTATTGAAGGACAAGGAAGTCCTATTTACAAAAATAAATATAAAGCGTTTCCTTCGACGGAAGTCTTTAATCCCCCTCAAATCACCCCTCGTCCCTCTATTTTCGGCACACAAACAGCTGTCGTCACAGGGCAAGAAGGGACGGATATTTATACGGAACAGTATGGCCGAATCAAGGTCAAGTTTCATTGGGATTCCTCACCACAAGTAGATGATACTACTTCTTGCTGGATTCGTGTGGCCACTCTTTGGGCAGGGCAGAATTGGGGCACTTTATTCACGCCTCGAATCGGTCAAGAAGTTGTGGTCTCTTTCATTGATGGGGATCCTGATAATCCCTTAGTTATTGGAACGGTTTATAATGGACAGAATACCCCTCCTTATTTACCCGATGACCCCACAATATCAACAATAAAAAGTCAAACAAGCCCCTCTCAAGGAGAAACAACTCCTGGGTATAATGAGTTTCGTTTTCAGGATAAGCAATACGCAGAAGAAGTTTATATCCATGCCCAAAAAGATTTTAACATTGATATTCAAAACAACCAAAATATTACCCTTGTAGGGGGAAGTCGGACGATTGTTTTGCAAGCTCAAGCTGAAGTAAATGAAGGGGGTGAAGGGGG
>JAKFXB010000052.1 GCA_021731585.1 Alphaproteobacteria bacterium | reverse complement strand
ATTTTCTCAATAACATTTCTCTCTTTTTGAGAGACATGAAGGGAAAGAGAGGGCTGTTTTCCTCCCAGGAGCTCAAGATAAACCTGGGCCAACAATTCTGCATCTAAAAGAGCCCCATGTTTATCTCGTGCTTTATTATCCACCCCAAAGCGTTTACAAAGGGCATCAAGGCTTGCAGGAGATCCAGGAAATTTTTTTCTAGCAATCAAAAGGGTGTCGATGGCCCGTTCAAAAGGAACCTCGTTCAATTCGTGGATTTTGAGCTCTGCGTTTATGAATTTCATATCAAATTTCGCATTGTGAATCACAAGAGGAGAATCTTCAATAAAGTCTAAAAAGAGGGAGCCAACATCACGAAAAAGGGGATGAGCTTTTAGGAAATCATAGGAGAGTCCATGAACGTTGTAGGCTTCTTCTGGAACATCTCTTTCAGGATTGATGTAAGTATGAAAAGTTCTTCCGGTGGGAAGATGATTGATAAGTTCAATACACCCAATCTCAACAAGGCGATGACCTTGAGAAGGTTCGAATCCAGTCGTTTCTGTATCTAAAACAATTTCGCGCGCCATAGATTTTCCTTCCGATCTTAATGTTTGAACGATAGACTACCAACATCTTTCCGTCCAGAAGGAAAAAGTTTTGTTAAAAAATTTTCACCGACCTCCATTGAGATCGGTGAAAATAGAACTTTAATCTTGTTTCTTTAGTAGTTATACCAAAAACCGAGTTTTGGACAACAAGTAACTCCACAAGGCGTACAAACTTGCTCCATACGTTGCATTTTCATCGTAGGTGCACATGTATCACAAACAGCTGATGGCCTAGGGCAACACTGACCACACGAGTCTCCGAAACCCAAGAATGCTTGTGCATCTACACCAAAAGCTACAGTTCCTAAAAATACTAATGTTGCTAACTTTTTCATAATTTCCTCCAATTGGTTAAAGTTATCACATTTAATTTTTTTTTATTGTTGTTACAAACAAGAATAGATAAAATTTGATAATTTTTTATTAAAAAATGAAAATTTTTTTGGATTATTTTTTTTATAAGCGTTTGCATACACTTATCGGCCATTTCCCTCGCCACCGACGGGGGGGTTTTTGAGAAATAAAATCTAAAACATACTTGACCCTCTTAAAAGAGCTTCCCTTTTCTCTTCCACAAGGAATAACAAAATCTGATTTTTTCCGCTTTTGAAGATCACTCATTTGTTCCTCATCAAAGGCCTTAAATTTCTTAAGCGTCATTCCTTTTCGCTTAAGAACTCTCTTTTTTCTAAGGAAAAGAGGGGTTGAAGCAAGAACAACAAAATGAAAATAACGATCAAGGCCAACTTCAAAAAGTAAGGGAATATCAAGGGCCACAGCTTTTTTTCCTTGAGCTTGATTTCTTTTTAGAAACTCTTTTTGAGACTCAAGAAGTTTTGGATAAAGAATTTCTTCTAAAAACTTTAAGTCCGAAGGAGAAGACAGAACTAAATCCCCTAATACCTTTCGATCAATTTTTCCCTTAATAAACGCCTGTGGCCACCGCGCTCTAATTCTTTTTTGAATTTCCCCATCATGGCCAAGAAGGAAATGGATACACTTATCAGACGAATGTACAGGAACGCCCAAGAACATAAATGATCTAGAAAGAAAAGACTTTCCTGCCCCAATTCCTCCCGTAATTCCAATTATCCACATAAACGAGCCTCCCTTATGTATAACTTGGGGATTCTTTTTGTAAAAAAGAGGGACTTTTCTTCGAACACTCTTTTTTGGGGATAACCTGAGAATATCTCAAAAACAGTCCCACTGTGATTTCTTTCTTTAAGACCTGTGTGTAACAAAAAAAAATTGGAGTTTTCCCTCTTATCTATATGTTTTACCCACAAAAAAATATTCAAGGATATGATTAGAATATAGCCACTTTTCAAACTTTTCCACCTTTTTAATAAGCCACAACATCCTAGATTTGTGGGTAAATGTAGGTTATGGATAAGTCTGGTATAAAAAATGATCCCCATCATTCTGTGTATATACAACCACTACAATTTTATTATAAATAATATATAAAGAAAGAGGGCTTACTCAATGTCTCCGTTTTTAGATACTTTTAAGGGAATAAAATCATATTCCCCTCCCATTTGGTTTATGCGCCAAGCAGGACGATATCTTCCTGAGTACCTTGATGTTAGAAAAAGGTGTAAAGGATTTCTTGATTTATGTTATAGCCCAGAGCTTGCTGCAGAAATTACTCTCCAACCATTGAAGCGTTTTCCTTTAGATGCAGCCATTATTTTCTCAGATATTTTAGTTGTTCCTCATGCTCTTGGTCAAAAGGTTTCTTTTGAGGAAGGGATAGGTCCAAAACTTACTCCCATTTCCTTACATTCCTTTGAAGATCACCTCACCGTTAAAAACTTCTTTAAAAATGCAGCCCCCGTGTATCAAGCAATTCACCTCACAAAATCGAAGCTTGCTCCTTCAAAAGCTCTTATTGGATTTGCTGGTGCACCATGGACTCTAGCCCTTTATATGATTGAAGGTGAAGGAAGTCGTGACTTTGCCAAAGCAAAAAGACAGGCCTTTGAGAATGAAAAGGCTTTCACCTCTCTTCTTGACTATCTTTCTGAAGTGATTTCTCTTCATCTTATTGAGCAAGTTAAGGCTGGGGTGCAGACCTTACAGCTATTTGATACATGGGCAGGCCTTTGCCCAGCAACTCATTTTGAAAAGTGGATTACCTCTCCAACACGAAAAATCGTGTCCAATCTCACTGAAGCCTTTCCAAGCCTTCCAATTATTGGCTTTCCAAAAGGTATTGGCGCAAATCTTGGTGAGTATGTATCTCAAACGAAGGTTTCTGGATTGAGTTTAGATACAACAATACCTCTTTCCTGGGCTATAAAAAATCTTCCCTCTTCTCTTATCTTGCAAGGAAATTTGGACCCTATCTTGCTAGTTTCCGGTGGAGAAAGTTTAAAAAAATCTATTTTATCAATCCATGAAGATATGCAGGGCAGGCCCTATATATTTAACTTGGGGCACGGTATTCTTCCCCAAACCCCCCCCTCTCATGTGGAGGAGTGCGTTCAGATTGTTAAAGGGCAGAGATGAAAAAAACAGCAGTCGTCCTTTTTAATCTAGGGGGCCCCTCCTCACAAGAAGAGGTCGAGCCCTTCCTATTTAATCTTTTTTACGATCCGGCCATTTTGGCCTTACCCCCCCCTTTTCGTTATCTATTAGCAAAAATTATTGCTAAAAAAAGGCTTAAGAAAGCAAAGGAGATTTATTCTCTTTTAGGAGGAGGATCTCCTCTTTTAAAGAACACACAAACTCAAGCTCTAGCCCTAGAAAGAGAGTTAGGGCCGGACTACAAGGTTTTTGTTGCTATGCGCTACGCCCCTCCCTTGATAGAAGAGGTGTGGAGCAAAGTAGAAGCCTTCTCTCCTCAAGAGATAATTCTTCTTCCCCTCTATCCACATTTTCAACTGTGACTACAGGTTCTAGTCTTAAAGCATGGAAAAAGGTTTCAAAAGGTAAATCTCTCCCGACACACATTGTTCC
>JAKFXB010000123.1 GCA_021731585.1 Alphaproteobacteria bacterium | reverse complement strand
CCACACCTATCAGGTTATCGTTTAAATTAAGAATTCTCAAGTTTAGATATTTTGTCGGATCTAAACTTTCTGTAATCTCTTGAAATTGATCACTCGTCATTCGGTTTTGACTCAAGCCAAGACCTTCGATTTCAGCTTCCTTTCCCCCCAACGCATCCCTTATTTTTTGGATTTTTAGAGAAGGCTTTATAGATAGATCCCATTCAGAACAATCGACATAGTCTGAGTATGCCGGGTAAAAAGAAAACGAGGCTATAAAAATGACAAGACTTCTTCTTATATTTTTCATTTATATCCTCATTCACATAGATTAATTATTTATTAAGCTTAAAATAAAAACTCATTGTAATTAATTGGAGAATTGTAATACAATTTTTAATCCAACTGACCGCTTAAAAACCCTTTCACATAAGGTGCTATCTAAACTCATTTCTAGATCTTTTGAGTGTTATCAATGAGATGTCAAACAATGACAAATCAAACCTAAAAGAAAGGTTCAACATGTCAAGCAGGTTTTAACCAAACACTTTATTAAAAAAGATGCATGTACTTTAAGTGTTGAAATAAGTACACATCATTTCCATGTCCTTATATAAAGACTTGGAATTCCATCCTCTGAACAATGATCTTCCAGCTCAGCAATAGAAAAGGAGGGCTTTTCGAACCATGGTGTACTGCCAGCTTGGATACGGCTAATATTTTGATCATAGGGTGTACGGTAAGAACCAAGTATCCCCCCTAGCTGCCAATCAGAAGAGAAAGAATTAACCTTTCTCATGAGTCTTGGAACAAATTCTTCTAAAGTATATAAGCACATTTCACAAAAACTAAGACGCGAGTGGATATGGAAAAATATGACTTTTGGCTGTAGTTCATCCCCTAAATTCGCTACCGCATCCCAATTAAATACCATCTCTTCTAAATTAGGGATAGGGGTTTGAGGCTCCTCACTTGAGGAATATGACTGTTCGCTTGAGCTTGAATAATCTTCTTCATCAGCCAGTTGAGAAAATAAAAAATGAAATAACCTTTGTTCACTATGCCAACATTCATTATAAATTTTAGTTGCATCCTTTTTTACTTTTTTTACTAATTCTTTAAATTCTTTTAATTGAGAAGGTGCACTTTCTATAAGTGTCTCTAAAGAGTCAAGGCTACTTTCTATCTTACTGACCGATTCACCTATTCTAAAAACATAATCTCTTGCCTCTGCTGCTTCTTCCATATCTATCACGCCCTCTCCAATTGAAAAAGTTTCTAGACCAGGAATTAAATTTTCTTGAGAAGAGTCCTCATCAAATAATTGCTTATAAGCATCAGCTAAGTGTCTTAGAGGAGCCCAATCTTTACGCAAATTATCCCTCAACGAACGTAGAGTACCCGCAGTACCTGTGAGAGATGCTAGGGGAGCTATCATTTTAGATAAGGGGTGGACTTGTTCACGATGACTGAGCTGTGGGGCACTCAAGCTGGAACTTGTTGAGGAAGATGAGGTATTTGTACTAAAACTTAATGGAGAAGTTAAATACTCTCCTTCATCATCGCTCTCGTTATCTTTTTTCATTTGCTGAAAAAAGCTATGCATCTTTGTAAAGCATAATGATTTAATATTATAAGGTTGACAAGCCATCATAGAATGTCCATCTACACATCCTAACCCTGAAATTCCCCATTTTATGTCTTCTTCTCCTTTGCTAGGGGTACTTTCAAAAACTAATAATTTTCTTTCTGCGCCTTGAGACGAAGTTTCCAAATAAAATGTCTTAGCTGCTTTGATTGCACTTCTAGATGTGCTTGTGCTACTAGAGGCGGAACCGCCCTCCTGTCCAAAAAAAACTGTAATGGCGCCGACAGCAATATTATTCTTGAATCCACTTGCACCTACTGCTGAACTAGCGTGCGCTTCAAAGCGTCTTAAATTTGAATGAACTCGATCAAAATCAACCTCGACGCCATCAATAGAAAACCTCCCAAAGCCGTCAACATTAAGCGTTGTCCTCCCCGCTTCTACACTATTTGTGTGAAAGCTCCATCCAATAATAATAAGGGAATATGCTAAATATTTTATCATTAATCAGAATCTATTTCTTTGCGGGGAGCAAATGAAAACGCTCCTACGATCTTAGCTAACGCTTCTATTTCTGACGTCTCTATCGGTTTTACGTTGTTTGTAGAACTTGAAGCTTCTTGTCCTGACGGTGAATATTGAGACAAAGAATGGCTTACGAATTTAACCCAGTCTTTATCCCTTTGTTGACGGCGATAAGAGGCCAAACACTGATAAGGAGTAGACTTGTAATAATTCCTTTGAATAGAACTCCACCTTAATGGAAGTTCCTGTGACTTTACCATCGTATGGTAAGTTTGGATTTTTTTCTCCGCATGCCACACATAATATTTTTTCATAAAAATAAGATGTGCCATCAATGATGGAAGATGGGGAGGCGAGGCTTCTTTTAATTTACGCGCGAGCTTATTCACGTTTGATAAAGAAACAGGTGTGTTAACAATGGATATGTATGGAAAAGTTTGATCTCCTCCTTCTTCACTATAAAGACTTAAAAACTTTGTTAGAACAGGGGCTACTTCTGCATTAAAACTGTTGTTTTCTAAACAAACTAACTGCACATTTTTAAATAACTCCCACAAGCTTCTGTTTTGAAGAGAAAAAACAAAAAAATTAAGAACATTTTCCGTTAAATTATTTGATGATAGGTCGATAACCTTGACTTTAGAAAGTTGATCTTTATGTGGCTCAATATACTCATCTATGATTTCATCGGCAGATCGCCCTGGTCTCTTCCATCCCCCGGGGCTGACAGCCCTTTCTCCTTTGTGGATGGTCATACAAATATCAGACAAATCTAAGATTTCTCCATTTTCCGACAATCCTTTAATGGCTTGTAACGGAGGAGAAAAGAAAAGCAGAGAAATGAGAACGAGAGAAATGCGCATAAAAAACCTTTCCATTTTAACTTAATTATTTATTAATTTTATTTTCTTGTCAAAAGCAGATTTCAGTCGTTTTTCAAATGGATAATTAAATATATACGCGACAAAAAATAAAGGCTGAAGCTAACCAAAAAATAGATTCAAGTCCAAGGGATATGGATGGATTCCTAGACTCCAAAGTCACATAAAATTTTTTATTCATTCATTAATTATATTTTAACTATTATTCTGATAAAATAAATAATTAATAAAGCATTAATTTTAGATCATAGGAGAAAATAAAGATGCGAGCATTTAAAACAACCGTAGGGTGTTTATTTATTTTAGGCGCTTTATCCGTAACTCAAACGGATGCCTTTGCACGGTTTGAGCATCATGGGCACGGAGGTTGGACAGAAGGAGGGAGACCAGAGAATGAGAGTAAACTTCATACGGTTTTGAGGCATCCGGAAGAGCGTACCTTTGACGCTGCCAACGATGGAGTTCACGAGCATGGACCGGAGATCGTCACCCCTGATGGAGCTCACGGAATCGTCCATGAAGACGACGTGGGCGTAAAACATCCTGAGTCAAAGGCAAAATCTAAGGCGGAGGCTGATTGTTCACATAATATTCTTG
>JAKFXB010000023.1 GCA_021731585.1 Alphaproteobacteria bacterium | reverse complement strand
AAGTGGAAGGGTCTAGAGAGGTAGGAGGCAAACCCCCACCTTACAAATTTTATCCCCATCAAATTAATGTGAAAAACAAATTTTACCCCTTTATACAAATCAGAGGAGAGAGTCTCGCTACTTTGCGAGCAAGACCTGCTTTTTGTGAAACGTTGACGACGGCATTTACATCTTTATAAGCAAGAGGCGCTTCTTCAGCAACGCCCCGAAAGGAAGGACTACGAATAAGAATCCCTCGCGCTTCTAGTTGTTGAACAAGCTCTTTTCCTTGCCATTGGCGATAAGCTTGGTGACGGCTGAGAGCTCGCCCCGCTCCATGACAAGAGGAATTGAAACTGCGCTCGTCTGCCCCCTCCATCCCCGCAAGAATATAAGAATTTGTTCCCATGCTTCCTCCAATGAACACAGGTTGACCTGCCTCTTGAAGTGGGGGAGGAAGTGCTGGATGCCCTGGCCCAAATGCCCTTGTGGCTCCCTTACGGTGAATATAGAGTTTTCTTCCCCCATACTCCTCAACCTTACAGGTGTTGTGGGACACATCATAAAGTAACTTCAAAGGAGAACCTGGGAAAAAAGTTGACCAAGTTCCTCGCAAAAGGTGGGTGATCATTTGTCGGTTTGCTAAAGCACAATTTATCCCTGCGCGCATAGCTCCCAAATACCGCTGCCCGAGAGGAGAGTGGATAGGTGCACAGGCGAGCTCTCGGTCGGGAAGCTTGATTTTATAGGCTTCAGCCTTCTGAACCATCTCACGGAGGTATTCAGTTCCAATTTGATGGCCCAACCCACGGGATCCGCAATGGATAGAAATCACAATTTGTCCAACGCTTATGCCCATAATCTTTGCAATCCCAGGATGATAAATTTGTTCAACTTCTTGAATTTCTAGGTAGTGGTTACCTGAGCCCAAAGTTCCCATCTCAGGTTTCTGACGTTTTTTGGCCTTATCAGATACGTTCTCAGGATTAGCCCCCTCCATGCAGCCGCCCTCTTCAATCCTTTCCAAATCCTCTTCAAATCCGTACCCTTGCTGAACAGCCCATTTTGCGCCTTTCAAAAGCATATGATCAAGATCCCTAAAGGTCATACCAATGCGCCCGCCACGACCAACTCCCGCTGGAATGCTACGAGAAAGTTCATGGGCAAGGGAGACCTTTACCTCTTCAAGATCGGCTTTAGTTAAGGATGAAAGGAGGCATCTGACGCCACAGGAGATATCAAATCCAACCCCTCCCCCTGAGATAATCCCCCCTTCCTCAGGATCAAAGGCAGCCACACCCCCTATGGGAAAACCATATCCCCAGTGACCATCAGGCATAACATATGACGCTTTGACAATGCCGGGTAAAGTCGCCACGTTGGTCATTTGTTCATAAACCTTGTCATCCATCTCCTGAATGAGCCGTTCATCCGCGAAAATAATTCCAGGAACGCGCATTTTCCCCTTGGGAGATACCTTCCATTCGGTTTCTGATATTTTTTCCAAAAGGTGCATATCCATGAGACTAACTCCTATACATCCACCACACATTGAACAAGGCACCTACCATCTTGGGTTTTCTCAGCCTTGAGTTCTGTAAAGGTGGCTCCCTTAACTTCTACGGCAATTTCATGAGACTTAGGGTTAACCTTCTCACCCCAAGCTTCTCCAACGAGAGAAAACTCATTCTTTTCATTCAAAATTGTCACCTTATAGCGAGAAAAAATCATATTGAGAGTGGACATTTGGAAAACGAGTTCATTGATCCAATCGTAAAAAAGATCATCCCTATTGGGCGCTCTGCAAGTCACTTTTACATGTTTAACTTCATGTACCTGAGTCGGGTCTATCATCACCCCTGTAAGAGCAAGGCCTGCTTGTTCAAAAGCTTTATCAAAGGTTGCTCCAATTCCACGAATGCCCATATCGGCTTTATGGGAAAAAAGCTCCCATTCTTCTCCCTCTTTCTTAAGCTTTTTGCTTTCCACCTCTAGTTTTTCTTATGAGAAATGGCCTGCAAAGCTTCAGAAGCAGTTTCCTTTGATCCCTTACAGCATAAATCGCCCAGTGAAATGATGCCCACAAGACGCTTACTGCTGTTCAAAACAGGCAAACGTCGCACTTGGTTTTGGGCCATATTTTCTGACACCTCTTCAATGGTATCTTCTTCAAAGCAATAAAGACATTTAGGAGTCATGGCGTCCTTTACTTTTCCTGTCTGAACTTCCTTAGCGTTTGCAAGGCCTCTCACAACGAGGTCCCGGTCCGTAATGATCCCCACAAGGCGATCATGTTCTCCAACGGGGAGACATCCAACGTCCTTGTCACGCATGATCTTTGCAGCTTCTTGAAAGGTAGTATTGGGGTCAATGACCTTGCAGTCCTTGGACATTATTTCTCTTACTTTCATATTATACTCCTTTGTATGAGGTTTTAAGAAAACATTCTTTAGTTTTCTTGCTTCTTCTAAGGTACGCATGAAGTTTTAAAATAGACTTAACTTCATGAAAAAAAGGTATCGACTGCTGAAAAGGCAAAATCGGCCTAAAACTATGTAAAAAAGTGATTTTATGTAAGATGCGGAAAACATAAAGCGTGAAATAATTTTGACATGTCATTAATTCATTTTTAAAGAATTCACTTTATAATTGAGTACTAGGGAAACTGATTTACAAAAAGGGAGGTCCTTACGATGTTCATCATGCATATCAGCGCACTGTTTGCTTACAGTGTTTTGCTTGCAAGTACGGCTCTTTTGATTTGGTCTATTCGGAATGAAGGAGCAGGGAGTAGCCTTGGTAAAACCATAGGATCCCTTGTCTTCGTCCTTTCTCTCTTATCTATGTTTTGCATTGGCTATTACAGCATTAAGTATTGGACTCAGGGTAATTTTGAAACACCTATGAGCATGTCCATGCCTATGCGTCAGGAAATGATGCAAAAAATGATGCCTATGATGATGGAGCACATGGGACAAATGGGACAAATGGGAAATAAAGGAAACATGGAGAATATGGGAATGCAAAAAGGAGAAAATCACTCACATACTCCACAATAAAGAAAGTCTAAGATGGACGAAAAACACAGTATGCATCAAAAAGATAATAGAGATCGACAAGGTTCTTGGTGGGGGTCTACCCAAGGAATTGCTACAATTTTATTTATTGCTATTATTGGATTTTACCTTGTCACAGAACATACAGCCCATTTTCTTGGGATCCTTCCTTTTCTGATTTTTTTATTGTGTCCTCTCATGCATATTTTTATGCATCATGACCATTGGGGTCATAATGATAAAGATCATAAGATGTGAGTTAGGGGAGAGCCATGGAAAAGCTTAGTTTAAATGGTTACGGTCTTTGGGCTCTTGTCTTTATTAATTCCTTCATCTTCATTTTATTTGCTTATAGTTTTACGAAATTAAAATCCAAAAGAAATTGGCTGAGTTTCAGTCTCTTTTCAACTTTTGTTATTGCTCATTTCACTGAAATGTACGGATTTCCATTCACAATTTACTGGTTCTCAGGATGGCTTTCAAAGTTCTATCCTGGTATAAATTTATTCTCTCACACCAATGGCCATTTATTTCATACTTTGCTTGGCTTTAAGGGAGATCCTCATCTCGGGTTTTT
>JAKFXB010000079.1 GCA_021731585.1 Alphaproteobacteria bacterium | reverse complement strand
ATAATAAATAGATCCTAGTATACTCTCGATAGAACCTTTCATTGTTTGAGTTAACAGGTTGGAATGACTTAGAAATTTTTCAAAATGCTTAGCCAAATCTTCCATTTTTGAATAATCATCTGTCTTTATTAGTTCAATAGCATGATTTGTGAGCACATTAACCATTAATTTTAATTGTTGATTGTTCTTTGCCAACTCACATTTCTTTATAAGAAAAGCTAAGCTTATCCCTTGTGTACTGCGATGTATTGAGAAACTAAAACCTTTCGGAGAAAACTCAGAGTCAGAGAAATTAGAAATAATTAGAGAGTGTTCTTTTAAATGATAGATAAAGTTATCAACAACTGTGTTATTTTTATATTTATCAAGCAAATCTCTTGGAATATTTTGGGAATCAAGAAGGCTTATAAACAATAAAAGCTCTGCAAGATCTTCATGAGCCTTAATGAGATGATCTAAAGAGAGGGTGATAATCCCATATCTCGTTTTTACGTAATCTCCAGATTCCTTTAAAAGATTCGTTTGGAGATTTTTAAAATCCTTGTTGTATTGTGTCATATTTTTTAAATAGATCGCATAGGGAATATGTGTTGCTCTTAAATAATAAGCAGCAATGGAAACATCTAAGGGATAGGGAGGAATTTCTTTTAAAAACTTTATCGTTTCTTCATTTTGATAAGTTATAGGTTGAGGATTCTTTTTGGTGCTCATAATTTGTATAAAAAGATTGAACTTTTGTCTGTCACTAAGTTCTCCAATTTGAACAACGTCGGAAATGTGTTTATTGTTCTGAATATTGCTGTTTCGTGTAGTGACAATAACATTTCCATTTCCCCATGTTTCTAAGTCTTGGGGAAAAAACTTTTGAATATCTGAAAACTTTTCCACATTATCATAAATTAAAAACCAATTTGAATGAGATTGCAGGTGCTCTTTTACAAATTGTATGACCTTATCTTCTCTTTCTATAAGATTTTTTATTTCCAGTATTCCTCTCAGTCTTTTCTTATCTTCTTCTGCGTTAGATAAAACATCTGCAAGCCTTTCAAAGGAACTTTGCAGACTTTCAGGAGTCTCTCCATTAATCTCCCAGGCAACATTAACTTTTTGTTGTTTTGCATACTGACGAGCAATCGTGGTTTTTCCAGCCCCACCTGGCCCAATAAGAGCAATAGCTTGAATAGAGGGTTGTTTTTTAAATTTATCATATATTTTCGTTAATAGATCCTCTCGGTTTAAAAGGGAAGATTCCGTAGGCAGAAGAAGGTCAGAACGGATCGGAAGCTTTTTTTGCATTATATCATGGGGTAAAGGGTGATATTTATTTTTTCCAAAAAATAAGGATCCTGCACCTACTAGACAAATAATAAGTGTACAGGATAACAACTGCCACCTTTTACTTTTTAAAAATGATCGTATTTTAAAATGAAACTCAGCATCATTCTTTTCTAAAATATTTTCTTCTGAAAAAGAGGGGGTCTGATGCGAAAGGAATAATTCTTTCCTAGCCTCAAGCCTTTCTTTAAATGATGAAATAATCTCCTCTAAATTAAGATGGGGAAGGAGTCTTTTTAAAATCTCAAAAAACATAGAATAATAGTTTTCATAACATTCAAAATCTATCAGTCCTGCACTTGCATATTCCTTGGGGATGTTATTTTGACTTTTTACTTCCGGCAGGAAAAAAAGAATACGATGTTTGGATTCAAAAGTTATTGATTGTTTTTCATTTTTTACAGATGGGGTTATACAACTTTTTGGGATTGCATAAATGACGTAATCTTCTTGCTGAAATTTTTTGAGAAGATTCGATAAAGAAAGAGGTTTTTGAATGCCTTTTGTATTCTTTAAAATCTTTATCCCTGCAAGTTTGAGATGATTGATAAATAATTCAAGAAAAGAGTGTCTGGGAATCTTTTCTTCTTCATGAACAATCAGGTAGGGAAGCGTCTCCTCATCATTTAATTTAGTAATTCCCTTTAGAACATCTTCGAATTCTTCCTGAAGCTTTAAGCCCAGATAATACTGTTTTACAAACAAAAGTTTATTCGAAGAATTTATAAATTTTATAATGGCCGAGCGGGGATTAGATTTAACGTTGAGCTTATTTTTAATACTACTAAGATGACTTGCGACAGTTTTTTCTGAAATTCTCAAATAGTAGTTAACAACTTGATTGTTTAAAAGACACGCAATAACATCCATTTCTCTCTTGGTAAAACGAACGTGATTGATTACTTCTAAATGTTGATCATAAATTTCTTGTGGCAGGATAAATCTATATCCCATAAATCACCATTTTAATCTGGTTGTTACGAAGGCTTATGAGTTTTAATGGATGTTTTATCTTACCATTATCATAGACCAACTTTGCTTAGGTTTAAAGTCTCCATTTATTTTGACCTAGTCTTAGGACTAGGTCTATTCCCAAGCTAGTTCTTTCGAAAACGTTCTTATAACCTTTTAAGCGTGAGAGAGCATGCAAAGCTTTCTCATTTAAGCGCTGAGGAAAAATAAATTATTTTTCTTGGATATTTAAACATTAACAAAAGGAAAATTACGATGAAAAAAATTAAACTTATAGCTATATCACTATTAATATCTTCATGTGCCCATGCAATGGGGGATGACGATAATTTTGTTCCTGTTGTAGGGAAATACTATAAAATCAAAAATAAGGAAAGTGAGTTGGTCTTAAATGTCCATGATGCTCATAAGAAGGGATCCCAAAATGTTGATGCACAAATTGATGATGGTAGATGGGAAGGACACAGACTGTTTACATTTATTCCTCAAGAAGGGGGGGATTACCTCATTGAAAACAAGGAAAGTCGATTGGTATTAAATGTCCATGATGCTCATAAAGTAGATCCTCAATTAAATGTTGATGCACAAGTTAATGATGGAAGATTCAGAGGACATAGATTTTTTAGATTTATTCCTGGAGGAAATGGATATTTCTTTATTAAAAATAAAAAAAGTAGAAAGGTGATTAATGTTCATAGTGCTCATAAAAGAAGTCCAGGATTAAATGTTGATGCACAAATTGATGATAGTAAATGGGAAGGACACAGATTGTTTAAGTTTATCCCAGTAGATTAGAATTGATCTAGTTTAACAGAACCTTTGGAAGGATAATTGCCCTTATAGGCTTTTATCCTTCCACTGTTTTCCAACTAGAATTTATTTCCATCTGCTGACTTCTTCAGCGTCTCCAGCATGGCCTGGGTTGCCTTCTCAACCGAATCTCTGACAGGATCAATGTTGAGTCTTGCATAAATGGCTGTCGATTGGGAAGACCTATGACCAAGGGCACGACCAATCATAAAACTATTGGCTCCTGTAGCGGCTTGCCAGCTGCCCAAGGTTCGCCTTAAATCGTGAATTCTTAGGTTTGGAAATCACGGATAGTATCGTTTTGTTCCACATCTAAGCGGTTTTAGGACGTGTCGACATTTATCTCTCCGTTATTAAAAAAAATGTGTAAGAGATTCAAACACTTTCACCTCTCCCCTTGTGGGCTTTGTTGAATAAATGAAGTGATAGGGAGCTGGAGGGGGGGTGGAATAGAGGTAAAATTTAGAGGGTTGTGGTTAGTGGCATGCCCGAGAGAGTCATCTTGTTAAGAACGCTACACCAAATTTGCACCTCAGCGATTTGATTTTCTAGCAGACGCGAAGTT
>JAKFXB010000108.1 GCA_021731585.1 Alphaproteobacteria bacterium | reverse complement strand
TATACTCTGCTAGCGCCTCTGGATTTACTTCGGGAACAATCAAAGGAACCTCTGCCTCTTGACGAAACTGAGAAGAATTATCAATCACAATACATCCGGCTTCTGCAGCCATAAGGGCAAATTCTGTTGATACCAAAGTTCCAGCTGCAAAAAAGGCAAAATCAAACCCCTTAAAATCAAATTCTGTGATGGGAATAACGTCTAAGACTTCATCTTCTCCGAAAGAAACGCGTTGTCCTCTAGAAGTAGAAGAGGCCACCGCTCGAATTTCATCAATGGGGAATTTTCTTTCCGCAAGGAGATTTAGAATTTCTTGGCCCACATTTCCAGTGGCTCCAACAACAGCAACACGATATCCCATTTAGACCTCCCTTTACATACGAATTAAATTTGAACCCCACGCGAATCCTCCGGCAAAGGCCTCACAAAGAATAAGATCTCCTTGTTGGATTCGCCCATCTCTTATAGCTTGATCAAGAGCTAAAGGGATGGATGCAGCCGAGGTGTTGGCTTGATCAGCACCCGTATGGATGACTTTCTCATCGGGCAGTCCTAGCTTTTTTGCTGTAGCATCTATGATGCGCTTGTTTGCTTGATGTGGAACAAGCCAATCAAGCTCTTCTTGTTTAACATTATATTTTTTTAAAATATCTTCAACAGCTTCTTCCAACCTATGAACAGCATTTCGAAATACTTCGCGTCCATTCATCTGAATTGTTCCGACACTTTGAGTTGTGCTCGGGCCCCCCGAGACATACAATTCATCATATCCTTGCCCATCCGTACGCAATAAACTTCCAATGATGCCTCTATCTGTATCAGATTCCGCTTTCAATACAACGGCACCGGCACCATCCCCAAATAAAACTGCTGTACGACGATCATTCCAATCTAAAAGGCGACTCATGGTCTCTGAACCGATAACAAGAGCCGTTTCTGCCATACCTTGTTTAAGATAAGCATCAGCTGTTGCAAGCGCGAAAACAAACCCACTACAAACCGCAGCCTGATCAAAGGCAAAACCCTTTGTACTCCCTAGTTTTGCTTGAACGCGTGTTGCTGTTGCTGGAAAAATATGGTCAGGCGTTGAAGTTGCCAAAATAATCATGTCTAAATCTTTAGGATCTACTCCTGCGCTTTCCAAAGCCCTTTTAGAAGCCTCAAACGCCATATCAGATGTACATTCATCAGGGGCTGCAATATAGCGCGCATAAATTCCCGTTCTTTCAACAATCCACTCATGAGAAGTTTCAAGATGTTTAGGAAGATCAGAGTTAATAACCCTTTTTTTTGGAAGATAACTTCCTGTTCCTAAAATAACTGAACGCCGTGTCATAGCTGTACGACCTTTTCAGAGGGCCCCTGACTCGAAAACTCTTTACGAAGATGCTCCGTCATTTTAGAGCTCACCATATCAATTGCAAGCTCTAAAGCGTGAGCAAAACCATAGGCATCGGTGCCACCATGACTTTTAATAGCAATTCCATTCAAGCCCAGCCAAATTCCCCCATTATAACGTCTATAATCAAGGCGTAAGGAAAGCTTTTTCAACATGGGCTTTGCAAGTAAATAACCAAGGCTGGCTATGAAGGAGCTTCGAAAAGCTTCTTTCATCGATTGAAGAGCCAGTTGCATTACACCTTCACCTGCTTTAAGGACAACATTTCCCGTAAAACCGTCCATGATAATAACATCCACCGTTCCGCGCATGATATCATCACCCTCTACAAAACCATAAAATTCATCTTTAATTGAAGATTTTCGAATGAGTTCCGCCGCTTCCTTAACCACAGCGTTTCCCTTTATATCTTCTGTCCCTACATTCATAAGGCCTATCTTAGGTTTGGGCAAATGAAGAACATAACGAGCAAACATTTCTCCCATAATGGCAAATTGCTTGAGATTTTCAGAAGAGCACTCCACGTTAGCGCCTAGGTCTAACAAAACAACTTCTCCATTTAAGCTGGGTGCAAGACTGGCAAGAGCGGGTCGATCAATGCCGGGCATTGTTTTTAAAAGAATCTTAGCAAGAGCCATATAAGCTCCCGTATTGCCTGCAGAAACAACTCCTTGGGCGCGTCCTTCTACGACTGCTAAAATAGCCTGACGCATACTCGAATTTGGCAACCCTCTTATAGCGGTGCTGGGTTTCGTCTCTGCTGTGATAAATTCCTGACAAGGAATAAAAGTAACTCTTTCTTCAAGGGGTTTTGGGAGAGAAAGAAGGGGCTTTACCTTTTCTTCCTCTCCATAAAGAAGGAAACTTACAAAAGGATAACGTTGGGCGACTATCTTCAGACCCTGAATAATAATTTCAGGGGCCTTATCGCCACCCATTGCATCAATTGCTATTGTAAAGTTCACTTGAGGATCCCCCATAATGGAAGATTATTAAGCTGCAGGTGAGGATTCTTCAACCGCCCGCCCTAAAACTTGACGTCCTTTGTAATGACCACAAGAAGGGCAAAGGTGATGAGGAAGCTTACGTGCCCCACAATTAGTACACTCCACACTTGCAACTGGCGTAAGAGCATGATGTGCCCGACGCATGCGTTGGCGTGAAGGAGATGTTTTCTTCTTAGGAACTGCCATTGTTACTACCTATCGTTCTCATAAATTTGTTTAGACTGCTTGTTTAGCTTAAAAAAAAGATAACAGCAAGTATTTCCTATCATCAAGCAATGTGCTGAGATTCATATTTATAGAGGTCAGCTTAAAAGTTCAACCTTTTTTGAGAGAAAAAATCCCATGAGATATTATTTTTTCTCTTCTTTTTCTCTCTCTGGGCTTTTAATGCAGCTTCTTCTGTTGCCCAAGCTTCAAGTTACACAATACCATCTTCCCCAAATTATACAATAACACCTGCCATCACTTCTGAAAACAATAAGAAAGTCTTACCCTCCTTGGAATATTATGTTCCTTTCCAGAGTGCAATATCACCTGATGGAAAGTAGTGTAACTCCCAAAGGTATTCCAGTGCTGTAAGTCTTAGATTTTCCAAGATTTCTGATAGGCTTCACACTGACTCCCTATTAATGGCAAAATCCCATGGAAAAGCTTATCGGGTGAGTTTTCTGGCTTTAATTCTACCACATAGGGCCATGCCCCCCATTCCTTTGACGAAAGATAAGTTTCCGGCAGAAGCTTCATGATAACAAAACCAACCTCTTTCTTCTTTCCAAATTCAACCAGTTTATTATATAAACCGCGATAGAATTCCTGAGGTGAAATAACGCTGATTCTCGTTTTCTGATCTCTGTTTTTAGAAAAACAAGAAAAAGAACACTCCCACACAAATCCCTGAAGAGGAAGGGTCCCCACAAGTTCTTGCACATCTTCCTGTACCTTATAGAGCTTCTTTTTAAGAAGCAGAGCCCCTCCAATAAATTCACTCTCTCTTCCTTCTAGAAGCCATTCAACAAAAATATAATTTTTCAATTCTGAAGGATCTTCCTTTGAAGGATTCATAAGATGTTCTATTTGCTTAATATACTTGCTTTTGTGGTTACCTTCTTTTGGTTCAATAATATCAAATTTGAGCATGCACTCTCCTTTCTACATTTTACTTTAATAGCTCAGCAAAAGGCCTATTATGAAAGACAGAAATGTAAATTTGATACTTTCTCCCTGTATTAAATAGGCCTTTTTAGGTTCTCTACATTATTTAATAACACATTCATGACGGTTTGATCCGTTCTTATA
>JAKFXB010000018.1 GCA_021731585.1 Alphaproteobacteria bacterium | reverse complement strand
TGAGAGGGACAGGTTTTGGTCTTTTTCACCTTATCAATGGGTTGTGCCTTATAGTAGCAAATATTATCTCTGGATGGATTTGGAGCGAATTTGGACCCTCCACCATGTTTTATTTCAGTGCAGTTGCTGCTGTAGCCTCCTCTTTTATCTTACCCTTCATTCATAAAAAAACAGTTTAAAAATTACCTTTTTTGAAAAGCGTCCCTTAATTTTTTCCAATAGATAAGTCTTTTTTGCACTTCCCGCTCTAATCCTCTTTCTACGGGCTGATAAAAAATCTTACGAGAAAGTTCTTCAGGAAGGTAATTTTCTCCTGAAAACCCTTCCGGCGTATCGTGATCATAAATATACCCCTCCCCGTACCCCTCTGTTTTCATCAATTTGGTAGGAGCATTAAGAATATGTTTTGGAGGCATTAAGGAGCCTGAAGAACGGGCTTCTTTGAGCGCTTTTGGAAAAGCGCGGTAGAGCGCATTTGATTTTGGCGCAGTGGCTAAATATACCAGTGATTGAACAAGAGCCAGTTCTCCTTCTGGGGATCCGAGGCGCTCAAAGGCTTCCACGCCTGCCAAGGCTTGAGTTAAAGCTTGAGGATCGGCAAGACCTATATCTTCTGAGGCAAAACGTATTAATCTACGACCAATGTAAAGAGGATCTTCTCCTCCTTCCAGCATGCGTGCAAACCAATAAAGAGCTGCATCTGGATCCGATCCTCGTAAGGATTTATGAAGGGCGCTAATGAGGTTGTAATGACCTTCTTGGGCCTTATCATAAAGGGGAACTCGTTTGCTTACAATTTCAGAAATTTCCTGAGGACCAAAAGGATTTTTTGGATTTTCCTCAGAGACAACTTCCACAAGATTTAAAAGTGTACGTCCATCCCCATCGGCCATGTCAATAAGAAGTTCTTTAGCCTCCATTGTAAGGGGAAGGGGATGGTCTAAATATTTTTCAGCGCGCCTTATGATTTCTTCTAAGTCTTCTTCTGATAAACGATGAAGTGTAAGGACTTGGCATCGCGAGAGAAGAGCTCCATTCAATTCAAAGGAAGGATTTTCTGTTGTTGCACCAACGAGAGTTATGATTCCCTTTTCCACATAAGGCAAAAAGCTGTCCTGCTGAGATTTGTTAAAGCGGTGAATTTCATCCACAAAAAGAAGGGTTGACTGGCCCATGTCAAAAGTTTTTTGAGCTCCTTCAAAAATCTTTCTCAGATCGGCCACACCAGAAAAAATAGCCGAAAGAGAGACAAAAGGAAGATGACAAGATTGAGCGAGTATATGAGCAAGGGATGTTTTTCCAGAGCCGGGCGGTCCCCAAAAAATCATAGAATATAACTGCTTTTTTTCAAGCATCCGAGTCAAAGGTTTATTGGGTCCAATAAGGTGATGCTGGCCTACAACGTCTTCTAAGGCTTGAGGGCGTAACCTTTCTGCGAGAGGAGTTGGCTTTTTAACCACTATTCTCTGACTCGAAAGGCGACAACCTCACGTCCACGAAGGAGATGAATTGTCCATTCAGGCACTGTTTTTTTTAGAATAGAAGCAACTTCATCTTTGGTTCGAATTTTTGTTTTGTTTATTGTGAGAAGAATGTCTCCAGACTTAATTCCCAATTGGGCTGCAAGGCCTTTCTCTGAAACACTTGTGATAATCACCCCTTGACTCATCGGACTAATACCAATTTCAAGAGCAAGTGCTGGAGAAAGATCTATTATGCTTGCCCCTTGGAAGGGATTTCCCTCATTGATGAGGAGGGGGTGTGGGTCTTTAGCTCCAAAAGGTTCTTGTAAGGAAAGAGATAGTTTTTGCTTCGCCCCCTTACGAAATATGACAAGATCTGCTTTCTTTCCTAAAGACGCTGTCGCCACCCGGTAATCTAAATCTGCATCATCTTCTACCTCTTTTCCATCAAAGGAAGAAATAAAATCATCCACCTTAAGTCCTGCCTGATCAGCAGGACCATTAGGATAAACACCTTTAACGATAACACCATAAGGGTGAGATAGATCGAGTTTATGGGCAAGTTCATTATCTACAGGGACGACTTCAATGCCTAACCATGGGCGCGTTATTCTCCCCCCCCTCTCAATACTATTCATGATCGGAATAGCGAGACTTGTGGGGATGGCAAAACCGATACCCATAGAACCGCCTGTTTTAGAATAAATGGCCGTATTAATGCCAACAAGACGTCCATCGGTTGTGACAAGCGGTCCTCCAGAATTTCCAGGATTAATAGCTGCATCGGTTTGAATAAAAGAGCGATAATCGTTAATCCCTTCCTGACTACGGGAGAGAGCTGAAATGATGCCTGAGGTAACCGTCTGTCCAACTCCAAAAGGATTTCCAATGGCCAAAACAATATCGCCAACTTCCAAATCTTCCTGAGAACTCACTGTTAGAAAAGGAAACTCTTCTCCATCCTCAATCTGGAGAAGGGCAAGATCTGTTTTTTTATCGGTGGCAACTAATTTTGCCACATATTCTTGTTTGTTTGAAAGAACGATGCGGATGACATCAGCATTTTCAATAACGTGGTAATTTGTTAAAATAAGCCCATCTTTGCTCACAATAACTCCTGAGCCTAAAGAGTTCTGTGTATTACTTTCGTCTGGATTAAGGTTATCAAAAAATTGTTTAAAGAAGGGATCGTCCATGAAGGGTGAGTTAGGATAATGAGCTTTTGCCTCCTGGAAAGCATATATGTTAACAACAGCAGGGGCTACTTTTTTTACAACGGACGCATAGCTGAGGGTGATTTCTTCTCGGTGGTGGGGGATTGCCTTGCTTTCTTCCGTAGCTTTAGGGCCAGCTTCCTTGCATGCGATTAATATAATGCAGAGGAAGAGAAGATAAAATGTTGATTTTAAAAAGTTCATTTGAGTTATTGCCTGTTCATTTTTAAATAAAATCTAAAAGTAAGTGTATCATTGAGTTAGGATGGACGAAAAGAAAAACTTTACAAAAGCTTTTGTTGACCGCTAAAAGATCAAGGAACATGAAAGTACTTTTTTCCCATGATTAAACTTGAAAATATCACAGTTCGAATGGCTGGGCGAATATTGATTGAAAGCCTTTCTTTAACGCTCAATGAAGGCCATCGTTATGGACTTATTGGCCGCAATGGTACAGGAAAATCAACCTTTTTTAAAATTCTTCTTAAAATGCTCCATCCAGATACGGGCCATCTGGAAATTCCTGCAAGAGTTCGTTTAGGTCACATTGCTCAAGAAGCCCCTTCTGGATCTTCAACTCCCCTTGAAGTTGTCATGGCCGCTGATCAGGAGAGATTAGAGTTGATGGAGCAGCTGGAAGAGGGAAATTCTCCTGAAAATATGGCTGACATTTATGAGCGCCTGATTGCTATTGATGCCTTTACTGCTGAAAGTAGAGCTTCGGAAATTTTAGCGGGTCTAGGATTTTCTCAAGAAATGCAGAAAGAGCCCCTTTC
Organism: Alphaproteobacteria bacterium; assembly: GCA_021731585.1. GTDB lineage: Bacteria > Pseudomonadota > Alphaproteobacteria > UBA9655 > UBA9655 > UBA9655. The sequence goes on along the minus strand of JAKFXB010000018.1, from coordinate 281 downwards.
TACTTTCTCGGGGGGATGGCGCATGCGTGTATCTTTGGCGTCTCTCCTTTTCTCAAAGCCTGATTGGTTATTGCTTGACGAGCCTACAAACCATTTGGATCTTGAGGCCACCTTATGGCTTGAAGATTATCTCAAGCATTACCCTAAAAGCCTTTTGATTATCAGTCACGATCGCCACTTACTGAATGCGGTTTGTGATCGAATTCTTTTTTTGCAAGGAGAAAAAATTCAGTCCTATGGAGGTAATTTTGATACCTTTGAGCGAACATGGAAAGCCCAAC
>JAKFXB010000148.1 GCA_021731585.1 Alphaproteobacteria bacterium | reverse complement strand
TTAGCTCTAATCTTTCATATCGTTCATCTTGCCGATGGACAAAAGGACCGAGATGTTACCTTAGAATCTGCTAAGAGAGCAGCTGCTTGCTGTGACTACCTCGAATCCCATGCCCGCCGTATCTATGGGATGGTGTTAGATACGACTTTCGATCTCTTTCCCAAGCTCTCAAAAGCAGAAGAGCTTCTTGCCTGGATAAAAAAACAATCCAATAACACAAACGAATCTCTTAGCAGACGCTTCATCATGCGTTATTCCAAATTTAGGAGCTCAAAGGAGCTCGATCCTCTTCTCTCCGACCTCATTCAAATGGGCTATATTCAAGAAGTCTCCCAGGGATGTTTTACTCCTGTCTCATTAAGATAAAAACTTTAAAACATTTTTTCACAAATATTCACTTAGATTTTTTTGCTTCGTCGTGGGAAGATCTGCGGCACCAGTGCGGCACCGGGATTTTTTCTGATTTTTGAGAAAGCTCTGAAAGCCTTGATTTCCTTGGTTGCGGGGGCAGGATTTGAACCTGCGACCTTCAGGTTATGAGCCTGACGAGCTACCGGGCTGCTCCACCCCGCGGCAGAGAAAAAGGGCCTTAACCCCTTAAGATGGTGGGGACCATAACAAGCTTGCCTTCATTTGTCGATAGTTTTTTTCAACACCTTAATGATATAATTGGATCATGCGAAGAGCCCACAACTTATGAAGCTGCTATATGCGATTAACTACTGCTGCTTGTTACGGCTGTTTGCACCCCAGCGCATCTTGATTGATCGAGTCTCGTAGCGACCTCAAGAGCGCCTCGAAGATTAAGCATTCCTTGACCGTGTAGACTTGGGTCATATCCAGTAAACGTTTTATTAGCCCCTTCAAAAAGGGCTTGCTTAAGCTCTTTATACGTCAAGTCTGGATATTGCATCTGAACCCTATTTACAACAGCGCTTGTGATAGCAGTTGCAGCACTATTGCCCCCAGCTCTTATATAAGGAAGAGGGTTTTCTTTTCCTACAACAGCCATCTGAGCGGAAGGAACAACCAGTGCGATTTCTTGAAATTCTCCTGCAGAACAGCTCTCGAGACGGTCTTCAAGACTATTATAGTTCAAAGCAACAATTGCGTGTTCATATGCGCGTGGATCATCAAGAAATTTAATCCGTCCACTGCTATATGCGTCTGGTGTTCTTTGTAAAGCACCAACTTCGTTGAGGGGCGCAACTACGACAATCTGTCTACGATTAGTTTCATCTTCAACAACTTCTGCCAATCTTTCGCTTGCTTCTCGACTGGCTCGATTTTTCTCTTCTTCCGATTTTAAATATATTAATTGTTCTTCATCAAGTGGACCGTCAACACTTTTAGAGGGATACCGCTCTGTAAGTAATTTTTTCCAGTATGCTATGTTGCCAGGAGACTTAATTTCTAATTGTGAGCTAGAATTAAATGTTATTTGGCCGGAGTCGTCTTTTTTTAGAAACGGATAAAGACAAAGAGGATGAAAAGAAAGACTATACACAACTGGCTCTTTATACCATTTTTTCAAGATAGTAAAAGGGCAATACTTATCTGGCAAACCCGGATAATAATAGGCATGGTGGGACGATGTCACGAAATTTTCTGTAATTGTAAACATAAAATTTCCATGAGGCCATGAGCTGACTAGGCTTAAAGGTGTATCATCTTCCCAGGGGGTCTTGGGGGGGATATCGTTAATTCCTGTTATTGCGATGGATGGGCTTCCCAATGTTTGATCTCTATCTTTATAATCAATATCGACCACGGCAAGAATACAGCTAACATTGTGTGTGAAACCAGAATCGTCAATTTCCAATAGATCTTTTTGCTTCTTAATCCAGAATTTTTGCAAATTTTGGAAATCGCGAATCATCGCATTTATCTCTGGGGACATGTCTGTTAAGAAACCCATAACATAATTCATTGCTCGGGTATGCAGACTTAGTTCATTCAGATAAGAAGAAGAGACTTCGTCAGGACAAGGAGGCATTGATGAGATTGATATTCTTGCTGTTTCTAAAATCGCTTTCAAACCCTTTAAGGCTTCGTGCTCTACGTATAATGAGGGATATTTTTTCTCCGCATCAGCAAATACTGTTTTCCACTCTTCGTTGTTCTGAGGTCCAAATTCATATAATGCGTGCATTGCTGAAAGTTCCAAGGCTTTAGTATAATTTGTTCGTACATCAGAAGCGTTTATAGTTTCCCAAAAGTGAGATTGCTCCTGTTGAAAAGTAAGCAATCCTCGCTTGAGAAGATAAATATTAAGATTTTCGTTTTTGGGGAGAACATGGGTTTGTGCATATTCATAAATCTGAGTGACTTCATTTACTTTTTGACGGTACAATTCATTATCGATGACTCCATATTTTCCTTCCTTAGCTTTAGCTATAGCTACTGCTATAGGATATTCGCCTCCTAAAACTTCTTTCATCCATTCACCTCTGGTGGCATAAGAGGAAGAGGAAAGAGTTAACAATGATAAAATAATTAATTTTATTTTTGCTGATATTTTAAAAATATGTAACATTATTTTATTTGTTCCTTAGTTGTGGAGCTTTGTATTATGTAGGAATCATCTAAAAAAAAGTCAATAAAAAATAAGGGAAAATAATCTGGATAGGCGGATGAAATCGGGGTATCCTTCATCAATAATGATATTGGGAGAAAATAAAAATGACACCCTTTCGCCTGACGCCGGCTGCAGCTGTATTAGGACTATGCATTGCTTTGGGACCTGCGCTTGCAGGCTTTTTCATTTATAAAGGTATTAAAGAAGCTAAACTTGGTGATCGTTATGTGACAGTCAAAGGTTTAGTTGAGCGTATTGAATACTCTGATCGCGGGACGTGGGAAATTTCTTTTAAAGCCTCCGGCAATGAATTGAATTCTTTATACGAAAAGTTGGCTTCTGATGCAGGAGTTGTTAAAAATTTTGTGGTAAAGCAGGGGCTGGCTGAAAATGAACTCTCTCTTTCCTCGCCCCGCGTGACTGACTTGCATTCCCGAGAGTATGGATCGGGGACCCTTTCTCCGGAACGCTATCTTGTTGAGTATACCTTGTCAGTAAATTCGTCAAAAGTTGATATCCTTGACTCCCTGTCGGGAAAAGCGGGTGAGCTTTTAAAGCAAGGAATCACCATTTCAATTACAAACGTTCGTTTTTATCTGGACAAGTTTAATGATTTGCGTCCAGCCTTGGTTGAGGCAGCAACAAAAAACGCCCTTGAGGTTGCAAAAAGTTTTGCTAAAACCACGGAAAGTCAGATTGGGGGCATTCGAAGAGCGAATCAAGGCGTAATCCAGATCTCGAGCCCTGATGCCTCTCCAACGGATACCTATGATAATGGGCTCACCTCTTTAAAGAAGAAAATTCGGGTGGTTTCAACCTTGGATTTCTATTTGAATTAGTACAGTCCTGACTATTTATATTTGAGCTTTCAAGCCCCCTTTACCAAAATCCTAACTTCACTTATGGTAGAGGCATAAAATGGAGCTGAAATATGTCAGATTTTTTACGAGAGCTGGAAGAAGATATCCGAGAAGAAAAGATCTTGAATCTATGGCACAAGTATGGCAACTACTTGATAGGCCTTGCTTTGGCAATTATTGTTGCAACGGCGGGGTATACCTTATGGAAATATTTTCATCATAAAAATCAACTTCGTGTGCATGGATCATTTTTATCCGCAGTAAAGCTCTATAATGACGGCAAGAAAGAGGAAGCTTTTAAAGCCTTTCAAGGAATAGCGC
>JAKFXB010000092.1 GCA_021731585.1 Alphaproteobacteria bacterium | reverse complement strand
GAAAAACTCCTGAGCCTTGATAATATGTTTGTGTTTCTGATCATCTTTAATTTCTTTAACATTATCCCTCGCCATCAACATCGCATTCTGTTCTGGGGAATTTTAGGGGCCATTATTTTCCGCCTTCTTCTTATTCTGCTGGGCATTAAATTAATTCAAACCTTTGACTGGATCTTATATTTTTTTGGCGTTCTTTTGCTTTATTCAGGCTATAAAATTTTTCGTGAACGGAACAAACCAGCCGAAGTGGAAACAAACGCTATCATTATCTGGGCAAAAAAGTGGATTCCCCTGCGGGAGAATTATAAAGGGCGTCGCTTTTTTCTCTTCCGTGAGGGGCGATGGGTTGCAACCCCTGCCCTTTTAGTTCTTTTTACCATCGAGGTCAGTGATATTGTTTTTGCCATTGATTCCATTCCTGCCATTTTTGCAATCACCCTCGACCCTTTCATTGTCTTTACATCAAATATCTTCGCAATTCTCGGACTCAGATCCCTTTATTTTTTAATCGCCCATATTCTTCCGCGCTTTTATTACCTTCAACATGCTCTCGCTGTCATTCTTGGTTTTATAGGGGTAAAATTGCTTTTAACCCACTCCTTCAAAGTTCCTTTATGGGTATCACTGTCTTTTATTGGAATTACCCTTTTTGTTGCTATTATTGCGTCCGTAAGGCGAGCAAAAAATAATCTTCATTAATATTTTTTGTTGAAAAAATCCCTCTTGTCAAAAAGAATTCTTTCATGTAAGAATGGATCTGATCGCAACATCGTTATCATCAATCCCCAGCCATCTTTATAGGATTTAATCATGCGTACGCCGCAAAATTCCGTTCCTTCGAGGACGCTTTTAGGCTTTGCCTTCTTCTTTATTAAACGACAATGGATCAAACTTTTGCTTGTCCAAATTTTGTGGCTTGCTTGGTCCATTGACCAAACCATCTTTCCTTTGCTTTTTGGAAAAATCGTTGATGGTTTTAGCAACTATGTGGGTAACCGCGGGGACGCTTGGGCCGTACTCAAGGGGCCGATTTTAGGGGCCATTGCCTTATGGGTTAGCGTTGAACTGGCTTTTAGAACCGGCGGTATTCTCATGGGCTATGCTTTTCCTAAAATGGATAAAGAAGTTCGCATGTATATATTTTCTTATATGTTGAATCAATCTCAGGCTTATTTTTCAACCCATTTTGCAGGAGAGATTTCGACGAAGATTTCTGACATGGTTGATAACTTAAATCATATTATTCAGCTGTTTCTGACCTTATTCATCCCTGCCTTTGTGGGAGTTGTCATTGCAACTTTTATTTTCTACCAACTCAATCCTTTTTTTGCCTCCCTTCTTATTGGATGGGCTCTCATTCATATTGGGGTAGGGATCGCGTATTCGGCGCGTTGCTCTCACTTATCTCATATGCACTCGGAAACCAGAAGTCGCTTGAATGGTCGTATTGTAGATAGTCTTACCAACTATTTTGCCATTAAGGTTTTTGCCAATAAACCCTATGAATTAAAACACGTGGGAGCCCTTCAAACCCAAGAAAAAAGTCAGAACCAACGGCAAATGATTTATATTGAAAAGGTACGCTTTGTTTTGGGGACATTGACTTTCTTCGGTCCAGGTCTTGCGCTAAACGGCTATGCTTATTGGTGTTGGAGCCATCACTTGATTACGGTGGGAGACATCGTGGTTATTTTTAATACCTCGTGGAATATTATCATATCCTTGTGGTGGGCAAGCATTGAATTGCCAAATGCCTTTAAAGAAATTGGCATTTGTCGTCAAGCGTTGACTCTTTTGCAAGTTCCTGTAAGTCTTGTGGATGCTCCCGGGGCACAGGATATCAGTGTGAAAGAGGGAAAAATTCAGTTTCAGAAAGTTCATTTCCAATATGGAAAAAGTGCAGCTCTTTTTACCAATAAATCTGTTTTGATTCAGCCCGCTCAAAAGATTGGCCTTGTGGGGTTTTCAGGAAGCGGAAAATCGACTTTCGTTAACCTTACCCTGCGTCTTTTTGACATTCAGTCAGGACAAATCTTGATCGATGGTCAGGATATCGCTAAAGTCACCCAGGACAGTTTGCGTAAATCAATCGCCTTGATTCCTCAGGACCCGACATTGTTTCATCGCACCATCATGGAAAACATTCGCTATGGACGTCCCGAGGCCTCCGATGAGGAAGTGATCGTAGCAGCTCAACGTGCCCATGCCCATGAGTTTATTATGACTCTTTCCGAAGGCTACCATACTTTGGTAGGTGAGCGAGGAGTAAAGCTTTCTGGGGGTCAGAGACAACGAATTGCAATCGCGCGGGCTATTTTAAAAGATGCGCCCATTCTTATTTTGGATGAGGCTACAAGTGCTTTAGATTCCGTGACAGAAGCCCTTATTCAAGAAAGCCTTGCTCTCCTGATGGAAGGGCGGACAACAATTGTTGTGGCGCACAGGCTTTCAACCCTTTTGGATATGGATCGGCTTTTGATTTTCGATCAGGGGAAAATCGTTGAAGATGGCAATCACGCAGCTTTGCTCCAGAAAGAAGGGCTCTATAAAACCCTCTGGAATGCCCAAGTTGGCGGCTTCCTTCCTGATAAGGGGATATAATGTGATCAAAAGCGGGTTTTCTTGGGAGTAGCCTCAACAAGAAAACTCTCCTCTTCTTCTTGAATGTAACTGCGCGTTAAAGGAGCTAATTCAGAGTTTTTGAACATTTGTATTTGAAATACCATAAATCCGCGAATTCGAAAGGCCACCTCGCAGGAAGCAAGATAAAACTCCCACATGCGATAAAAATGCTCTCCCCATGTGGTTATAATGATCTGCTGTTTTTGAGCACACTTTGCGCGCCAATGGTGGAGGGTTTTCGCATAGTGGTGGTGAAGGATCTCAATGTCTGTCACAGTTAAGCCGGAAGGTTCAATGGTAGCAAGGGTTTCGGATAAGGCAGGGGCATAACCGCCAGGGAAAATATACTTGTTCAACCAAGGGTTAGGAATATCGGGACCTTTTGAATAGCCGATAGAGTGGAGAAGAGCGATTCCGTCAGAAGCAAGTAGAGAGGAGACTCTTGAGAAGAATTCATTGTAGTGTTTCAGTCCTACATGTTCAAACATACCAACGGAAACAATGCGATCATAGCTCCCCGTTTCATGGCGATAATCGCGCAGGAGAAAACGAACGCGCTTTTCAAGCCCGGCCTGCTTAACTCTTTCTGTTGCAACACGGTGTTGTTCTTCTGAGAGGGTAAGGCCGGTTACGTCTACATCAGCTTCCTGGGCAAGGATAATGGCAAGACCTCCCCAGCCAGAGCCAATATCAAGAACTTGTTGCCCCGGTTTGAGAAGAAGTTTAGCAGCAATATGGTGCTTTTTATTCACCTGGGCGGTTTCTAAGTCATCTTCTAAGGTTTTAAAATAAGCACAGGAGTATTGCATATCCTCATCCAGAAAAAGACGATAGAGACTTTCTGACAAATCATAATGATGAGCCACATTCTTACGGGATTTATGGATTGGGTTGCAGCGATGATAGATGTTGCGTAAACTGGCTAAACGGCTGATGAGAGTTTTTAAAAGACCCGAAGTGCAGTTGTCATTCTTAGCGCAAAAAAGGAGCAACTGATAAATATCTCCTTCTTCAATGGTAATATCGCCGTCCATATATCCTTCACCGAGGGCCAGCATAGGCGTTAGGAAAAGTCTATGTTCAATAGATTTGCTATGAAGACAAATGGTGAGCTTTGGGGAAGGGGTTCCAACAAAAGTGAAACTCTTTCCCCTGCTGTTGATTAAAGTTAACGTTCCATACTTAATA
>JAKFXB010000094.1 GCA_021731585.1 Alphaproteobacteria bacterium | reverse complement strand
AATCTCGACCTTTTTCTCTTTTTCTTCAAAACGATTGTGAGGTATATGGGAGATAACCTCATCATCCCCCGCATCCTTATAAATAGATAAAAGTGTTTTTAAGACATCAATATTCATCATACCTATTACTAACATACTTCTATTTTTATGGCTACTAGCGCAACTTTACATAATGCTTCAAAAATTGATCTCGACTTTCCCAACGTAAAATATCATCACTTTGGCTGCTTTCTATAAAAATAAAGTTGTCATCAAGATTTTCCCGCTTATGAGGAGATAAATTATTTCCTTGAATTTTCCCTGTCTGGCCTTTGCCTATAAAAGCCCCACTGCCACTTTCCCCATGGCTGATGAGAAGAAGGGCGACCGAATTGGGATTGCGATCAGTGACAAGAGGAGGGGCAAGAGCTGTGCTGCCATCTTCTCGAAGAAGAGTAATGTAGCCTCCACTTTCATTCTGAAGAGCTGTGTCAACCTTGGCAAACTCTGGCTCTACAACATAGGTCATGAGACGTTTAAATCCATCTTGACTATATATCTCACTGATTCCCAAGGTTTTAAAAGGAATAATTCCTTTTGCTCTTTGCCCACGGCAGTGCAATTGGGACACGCCATACTCCGCCTCTATCCCTTGAGGGATGGCAGGGCATGGAAAGCGCTTATTCTTCTCCACATAGGCCGCAATGGCATTAAGCACGTATTCTTGATGAGAGCGTGTTTTCACATGAGCAGCTCTCTGAATTTGTGCTGTAAGGAGGGGCAAACTTAAGCCGCCTAAGATTCCCAAGATGATGAGAACGATGGAGAGTTCTAGGAGAGAGAACCCCTCATCACCGCCTACTTTAAAGTTGGAAAAAGAGAACACAATCCGCATCATGATTTTCTAAGTTATACACTCCTCCTTCAAGGATGCAGGAATGGGGCGCCTTATCGCTCCCATCCATCGCACGTACTTTTCCCGTGGTGGGATGTCCATTATCCATCCTTTTATCAATACTTAAGGCCTGGGCTGGTGTTAAAAGGCCTCCTGTTCCATGTGTACCATGTTTCTGACCCAGGATAAACCAAAGTCCAGGAAGCCCTTGCGGATTATTTTCAACCGTAAAACCCCCTCCTAAAGAGGATTCAGGAGCTCCTTTTCCAAATTCTCCGACGTTTATTTCATTCTCTAAACCGGGGTTCCCAATAAGTTTTGCACTAGCTAAATGGGCCCAAAAGGCAAGGGCTTCACTTCCCGGCGCGAGGCCGGCTCCTTCAACAAGACCATTGCCATTTCCGTTAGGCAAAGTTGTCTTTATTTGAGTGGAGGCGTTATGAAAATCACCGGGGAGAGAATCGTACTTATCCAGGAAAGTGCTGGTGGCCATACGCAGCTCATTAAGTTGAGAGATAACCCGTTTAAGGCGGGCACTTTCGATAAGATCTCTTCCCTTTAAGATGCCGCCAATAAGAAGCCCCATAATAATGAGCACAACTGCAAGCTCTATAAGGCTAAACCCGGCTTCATGGTGTGCTTTGTTTTTTTTCATAACACCCTCCCCTTTTTAGGAAGTCTGCCTTTTTCTCTTAAAAAGGTAAAGCTTTTTCATGAAAGTGATAAGATGAAGTTTATCTGTTTATTTCATTCATTTTGTTTTTAAACTCCAGCACCCTTATGACAGCTGTTAAAAACACCAAAAAAGTGAAAAGAAAAGCAAGTTCAGAGAAAAGAGTAGGTAATAACATCATGGCTGCAAAAAAGAGAAAAGCCTCAGGACGTTCCATAAGACCCGGACTATAATGAAACCCTTTTTGCGACTCATTTTTAGAGAAAATACCTATGACAAGAAAGGAAGTCACGCAGATGAGAATGCTTCCCAACATTAAAAGACATCCGAGGGCACGAGTTTCAGGGGATATGAGAAAAAGCCCTAAAACAATTGAAAATTCTACAATACGGTCACCAATAATATCGAAAACTGTCCCCAAGGAAGAATCCTTTTGAAAAAGACGGGCCACCGTTCCATCGAGGGTATCAAAAATTCCCGTAATCATCAAAAGAGCAAGTGCTAGGTTTATAAAATCATAGTAAAGAGCAGGAATAATCGCGAGTCCAACAAGTGTTCCTGTTAAAGTAATAAGGTTTGGTGAAACATTTTTCCCAAGAACACGAGCGAGAGGATCACAGAAAATCTTTTGATAAATAGGCCTTACATAGGACTCGATCATGGAATCACCTTCATTAAAAATTGAACAAGTTTTCGCGTCCAGGGTGAAAAAAGAAAAGGGGTATAGAATGATCCTGCCACCTTTTTCGTTAATTCCGAAAGGGTTGGATAAGGAACGATCACATCAGCCAACGCTCGAAGCGACATTTTCTTTTCCAGTGCCAATCCCCACGGCAAAATAAGCTCTCCTGCATTAGCTCCAACGATGGATACGGCTAAAATTCTGCCTTTTGGGCTGACTGTTACTTTTATGAAACCTTTTGTTTCCCTTTCCGTCTGCGCCCTATCGCACTCTGCATAAGGCCAACTGAGGGTTTTACTATGGGGAGGAGTTGAAGAATGCAACATTCCCACGTGAGCAACTTCAGGATCGGTAAAGGTAACCCAGGGAAGGGCTTTCGTATTCACTTTAGCCGGAATATGAAAAAGGCAGTTTTTAAGCACTACTTGAGCATGGTAGGCAGCAACGTGAGTGAATTGATATTGGCCAATGACATCCCCAAGGGCATAGATCTTTTTATGGGACGTACGGAGTCGTTGGTCAACCTCAATTCCTCGAGGGGTATACCGAATCCCTGCCTTCTCAAGATCGAGCCCTTCCACATTTGCTTTTCTTCCCGTGGCGATCAGAAGATGAGAGCCTTCAATGACTTTTTTTCCTAAAGAGACTTTAATTCTTGTTTTACTTTGAGTTAAGGATGTCACTTGAGCCCCCTCAATGATCTCGACACCATCTTCCTTTAAAGATTTCCTTAAGACGTCAACGACCTCAGGGGCCTCCTTTGGAAGGAGAGAAAAGGCTTCTAGGATTGTGGTTTTAACGCCTAAAAGGCTGTAGGCTTGCGCCAACTCACATCCAATAGGCCCTCCTCCTACAACGATTAAATGATCCGGCTCTTCCTTCAAATCAAATATGGTTTCATTAGTCAGGTAACCCACCGTTTCAAGTCCCGGTATCGGCGGAATTGCAGGTGATGAGCCTGTGGCAATAACATAATATTTTGCTTCAACTTTATGTTTGCCCGCTTGAAGAATTTTTGGAGACAGAAAAACAGCTTTCTCCCGAATAACATGAACACCCAATTTTTGAAAACGCTGGGCGGAATCATGAGGAGCTATGGCTTTAATCACTTCCTGAATATGCTGATGCAGATTCATAAAATCGACCTTAGGGTCAACCGCTTGAATACCAAAAGGAGATGAGGTTCGAAAAATCTTCGCCCGCTTGGCAGCCGCAAGAAGTGATTTTGAAGGAACACAGCCGTAATTTAAACAGTCTCCGCCCATTTTTCCACTTTCAATGAGGGCAACGGAAATGCCTAATTGGGCAGCCCCTGCGGCTACACTCAAGCCTCCCGATCCTGCTCCAATGACACAAAGATCAACTTTCATTGTTTTTCCTTTTTCTAAAAAATACAGGAAGAAGAGAAAGCACGGCAAGGCCACAAAGGGGAAGGAAAATAGAAGGCTCAAAAACTATCGAAACGTCGGGCATCTCATTCTGCTCTAAAGAGGTTGCGAGCCCCCTTCCTAAAAGAGAGTAGATGAAAGTCACAGGAATAATCCCGATCAATGTGGCAGTCACAAATACTCTTAAGGGTGTATTTAAAAGTGCCGAAACAAGGTTAACGGCCCAGAAAGGAAAAAGAGGAATTAACCTTATAAATAAAAGATAGAAGAAGATATTTTTTTGAAACCCTTTCTCCATTTTTTTAACCCAAGG
>JAKFXB010000141.1 GCA_021731585.1 Alphaproteobacteria bacterium | reverse complement strand
GTCCTTATGCTTTTGTGCGCCATCCTCAATATGTGGGATTTATCCTCATCATCTTCGGGCTCTTTGTTCAATGGCCAACCCTTATTACCCTGCTTCTTTTTCCTCTATTAGTGACAGTTTATATTCGCCTTTCTTTCAGGGAAGACAGGGAAATGCTTCTAAAGTTTGGCAAAGAGTACAAAAAATATGCCAAAGATACACCGATGTTTATTCCTCGGGCATCAGAGCTCTGAGATTAATTTAACGGCCCTTTTTTACTTGACAAACGTCATGATAACTTAAGTATTTTTAATTCTATCTTAATAACTCTACGTTTATCATACATAAACCATGAAACTCAGGACAATAAGTTGATTGTATGAATGGAAATATAAAATCCCTGAATATCTTGAAAGCGTGAGTTTAAGCTAGTCAGCTTTATCCAGTTTTTAATTGAGTCCAAATTTTAGAGGCCTTAAACACATGAAAAAACATATCTATCTTAATATCATAGGGGTCATAAGTTTCTTTTTCTTGATCAACGAATGTGCTGTTGCTGAAATGACGGCTCCCCAAAATATTTCACGTGATCCAACAGACCTTCCCAAACCTCTTCAGTGTGATGGGACCCCCCATCATGTACGCATTGATTTAGAAGCAGTAGAACTCATAGGATGGCTTAAAAAAGGTACTCCTTATCACTATTGGACTTTTAATGGAAAGGTTCCGGGTCCTTTTTTTCGTGCCTGTGTTGGTGATAATATCGAGGTACACCTCAAAAATCAGTCTGCAAGTGCAATGGGGCATTCCATGGAGCATTCTGTAGATTTTCATGCTGCAACCGGTCCAGGAGGAGGGTCTGTCTATACCTCTACTTCACCAGGAGGAGAAAGTAGCTTCACGTTTAAAGCGCTTAAGCCAGGACTTTTTGTTTACCATTGTGCTACCCCTCCTGTGTCCCAACACATTTCAAATGGCATGTATGGCATGATTCTAATTGAACCTAAAGGAGGGCTTACCCCCGTTGATCATGAATTTTATATTATGCAGGGAGAAATCTATGCAACAACCTCCGCCTCAGGGCAGGTGGAGTTTAATTATGAAAAAATGTTAGCAGAACATCCCGAGTTTATCGTTTTTAATGGTAAAGTAGGCGCTTTAACAGAGGACCATCCCTTACGTGCAAAAACTGGGGAGACTGTGAGGCTCTTTTTTGGAGTAGGGGGGCCCAATTTAATTTCCTCATTTCATGTTATTGGTGAGATATTCGATCGTGTTTATAATCTGGGTTCTTTGACGTCTCCTCCCCTAACGGATGTGCAGACTGTATTGGTATCGCCAGGAGGCTCAAGTATTGTTGAATTCAAAATCAAGGTGCCAGGAACCTACACGATTGTTGACCACGCACTATCTCGAATGGAGAAGGGTTTAGTTGGATCTTTAATTGTTAAGGGCGCAGAAAAACCAGAGATTTTTAGGAAGGGGAAGTAGAAATTAAGAAAAATGAATCCTGAAAAGACGAAAGGCTCCTTTCTTCTTTGACACTAAAATTGAGATTCCTTGGCATTGATACCAGAGAGCATCTTGTGTTTAGTCTTTGCTTTATTACCTACTTACTTTCATTTCCAGAACCCTTCATCATTTCTGATTTATCCATACCTTTCATCATCCCACCGGTCATTGACCCCATGTTGGATTGACCGCCCATCATTCCCTGCATCTGCTGCATCATCTGTCCCATGCTTTTATGCATTTTTTGCATTTGTTCCTGCATTTTAGGATCTGACATATTTTTCATCATTTCACTCATATTCCCATGCATTTGTTGCATCATGCTCATCATACCTTGCATTTTCTCCTTCATCCCCATCATTCCAGGAGATTCCTGAGACATAGAACTGGCCCCTTGATTCACGCTATTGCTTTTATCATCTGAATGAGCAAAAGCTTCAAATGAATAGGTTAGGGCGCTGATCATCAGTAAAGTTTTCATAGAAGTTTTCATGGCAGTCTCCCTTTTGTTTTTAAATCTAATTTAGACAAGGTATATATGAAACTTATTAAGATTAAGTTAAGATTTCTTAGGACTAAAACGTGCATCAAACAGTTTTGAGAAAATTTTAATTCCTTAATAAAACATAATACATTTTTCAGTACAATTGCAATTTTCTTCACCGCCCTTTTCCAATGTATAGAATTTTAATAAAAATTTAATCTAATCTCTTTTTAATGATCAAGAAGGACTAGAAACAAATAAATTTCATAATTTGCATTTTGTTTCTGAGTCAGGAAAGCAAATGAGGGAGGAGATTATGCTGTTACAGTGTTTACTTAAAGGTTTTGTAAAGGTTGGAACTTTAAATCTCATTGATTGTCATGGAAACAATCACCTTTTTTCTTTAACGCCTTATCCTAAAATTACTGTTCGACTTCATTCGAAGTCCATTGAGCGAAGACTTTGTTATTCCCCCATGCTTGCCTTAGGGGAAGGTTATATGGAGGGAGAATGAAGTGACCCCCTGGGATCGGACCACGAATGATCGAAAAGTTGAGAGAGTTTGGACGTAAGCATATTTTATCTCACCTTAATTTATTAAACAATAGTGAAGTTGTGGTTGTTGGACCTGTGGGGATGCGGGTAACTCGTCAGAGTTATCCACATATCCATAGGTCTGGGATTCCGCCATTTTTAAAACTTCCATGGGCGTTTTGTACTTGAGGGAACTATGCAGCCGTTCCTCATTGTACCAGCGGATAAAGCTCGAGAGCATGGATTTTAGCTCACCCATCGTTTTCGGGAATGCCAAGTAAAAACCCTCGAACTTTAGAGTTCTCCAAAACCGCTCTATATGAGCATTATCTGTAGACCCTCCTTTGTGAGACATGCTGATCTTAATCTCATTGATATGACAGAGCTTTTCCCACTCAACACTTGTAAATTGGACCCCCTGATCCGAGTTGACGATTTCAGGGCAACCATAGCGCCAAATGCCATCTTCCAAGGCCTCTAAACAGGCTTCTTTAGATAAAGAATTCGATAGTCGCCACCCCACAACAACGCGGCTATACACGTCTATCAGTGCGGTTAAATAAACAAATCCACCAGGGAGCCTCAGATAGGTGATATCCACTTGCCACGCTTGGTGAGTCCTTTCAATTTTAAGCTCTGAAAGCAAGTAAGGATAGGACTTGTTTTGTTGGCCACGAATGGTCGTTCTAGGTTTAGGATAAATAGCCTTTAAGCCCAATTCCGTCATCAATCTCTGCACCTTTTTACGGTTCACAGACACGCCTTCACGGATGAGATGAGCATGGATACGCCGATAGCCATATTGGGGAGTCGTCTCATAAATCTCTCCGATTCTGTTCGCAATCTCCGTATCTTCAGCTAAAGGTGTCTGCTGATAATAGAGGCTCGATCGGTTAAGATCCAAAAGACCACACTGGGCGCGCACGCTCAAATACTTGTTTCTTTTATCAATCATTTTCCTGCGCTCCTTTATTTCACTCGCCCGAGCGCACGTGATAAAAAATCACATTCAACCGTGAGCCTTCCAATGTTGGCATGGAGCTTTTGGATTTCATTATCGTGAGCCGTCTTTGAGGATTTTTCCCCCTCAAAAACTCGAGTGCCTTCCTGCAATAACTGCCGTTTGCAACGATGGATTTCTGACGGAGACACCTCATATTTTGAGGCTATCTCTCCGATCGTCATATCTCCCTTTAGGGCTTCGATTGCTACTTTTAGTTTTAATGACGCACTAATCTTTTTCTTCATTTTCTCTTCCTTTTTGATTGAGTCTTCCTCTACCAAACTTTTTCGAAAAAATGGTCCAGTTTTTGGGGGTCATTTCAGTCGCTAATACAATATCTGAGAAGTGTTTGTTATCTTTTGAAGATTCAACAATTTGTGAAAAGTGTTTTTTAGCAGAAATAAAACTACGAGATCCTCGAAAATAAGAGTACCCTAGAATAAAATCTA
>JAKFXB010000015.1 GCA_021731585.1 Alphaproteobacteria bacterium | reverse complement strand
TGATTAATCGAATCTTTCAGAAAAGGTGGGCATGAATAACCAACCAAAAATTGCATATTTTTCAATGGAGATCGCTGTAAAAGAAAATATCCCCACCTATAGCGGAGGTTTGGGCGTATTAGCGGGAGACACAATTTTTGCAGCTTTAAACCTTAAAGTGCCAATGGTGGCTGTGACCCTTCTCTATCGAAAAGGATATTGCTTTCAAAAATTAGACTCAAGTGGATGGCAAATTGAAGAACCAGTTGAATGGATTGTTGAAGATTTTTTTCAAGAATTACCAGAGAGAATCAAGGTTGATATTGACAATCGCATTGTTCATGTCAGAGCGTGGAAATTTGAAATAAAATCGCCATCTAATTTTATCATTCCTATCTTCTTTTTAGACACTGATCTGCCCGAGAATGCAGAGACTGATAGAGCTTTAAGTGATTATCTTTATGGTGGAGATCAATACTATCGCCTATGTAAAGAAGTGATCTTAGGAATAGGCGGGGTGAGAATGCTCCGAGCACTAGGATATCAGCACCTGGAACGTTTCCATATGAATGAAGGGCATGCAAGTCTCTTGACTTTAGAACTTCTCGAGGAGTCACGAGCAGCATCTAAGAGACAGGCTGTTTCAGAAGAAGATATAGAGAACGTGAAGAAGCAATGTGTCTTTACTACACATACTCCTGTTGCTGCTGGTCACGATAAATTTTCTATGGATCTGGTTACTCAAGTATTAGGCAAACGAGAGGTGTTCAGTAGAAAAGATATCTTTTGCTGTGAGGGAGTTTTAAATCTGACCTATTTAGCTTTAAATCTCAGTCACTATGTAAATGGTGTCGCAAAAAAACATGGAGAAATTGCCAATCTCATGTTCGGTCATTACTCAATTGATTCAATTACAAATGGGATCAATGTTTCCAGATGGGCATCAGCCCCTTTCCAAGGGCTTTACGATCGTTATATCCCCTCCTGGAAAGAAGATAATTTTAGTCTACGTTATGCCCTAAATATTCCCAAAAATGAAGTTTGGGAATCTCATATGCAGGCAAAAAAGCAACTGATCCAATATGTAAATCGAGAAACAAATATTGGAATGGATCAGGACGTATTAACTATAGGTTTTGCCCGAAGAGCTACAGCTTACAAACGAGGGGATCTTATTTTCCAGGACGTGGAAAAGCTCAAGTCTATTGCTAAAGAAAAAGGAGCCATTCAGCTTATTTATGCTGGTAAGGCTCATCCACAGGATCGAGAAGGTAAGGAATTGATTCAACGAATCATTAGGGTTAAAGAATCTATTAAGAATGAAATCCGCGTTGTTTATCTCGAAAATTATGACGTAGAGCTTGCGAAATTGATGACCAGTGGTGTGGATCTCTGGTTGAACACGCCTCAAACTCCCATGGAAGCTTCTGGAACGAGTGGAATGAAAGCTGCATTAAACGGGGTACCCTCTTTAAGTATTTTAGATGGTTGGTGGATAGAGGGGTGTATTGAGGGAATTACTGGATGGTCCATTGCAGATGAGAAGCAAAAGCATGACTCAAGAAATGACTCAAATGAGGATTCCTTTTTGCTTTACGACAAGCTTGAGAAAGTGATTGTTCCAATGTTTTATAAAGAAAGAGGAAGATTTATTTCGGTAATGCAGCATTGCATTGCATTAAACGGATCTTTTTTTAACAGCCAAAGAATGTTACAACAGTATGTTTTGAATGCTTATTTTAATTAATAAAAGAATCAGATTTTTGTTAGTATTTGTTTTTATCTTATTTGATATAGGACCGCTTTTTGCTGAGGAGGATCCATTGAACCGATCATCCTTGCAGTTAGAAACATTAATCGAGGAAGTTCTGAGGCGTAATCCGAATCTAGAAGCAGCTAAGGAACGGATTCGAGCTGCGGCTGAAGTGGTCCCTCGTGTTCAGGTGATCGATGACCCGGAATTCAAATTCTTGAGTGATTACAACAACTTTAAGTCTAATAGTGAATTCATTCCTATGCTCCAGTATCAACTTTCCCAAACATTTCCATTTCCAGGAAAGCTTGGATTAAAAGGAAAGGTTGCCGCAGAAATTCTTAAACAATTTCAAAGTCAAGAAATTATTACAAAGCGCGATTTGGTTTTACAGACAAAAAAACTCTACTTTCAACTCTTTTTCAATGAAGCATCTTCCCAAATCAATCAAAACAATCGCGATCTGGTTAAAAATCTCATTGATGCGAGTTTGGCTTTATATAAATCAGGCGTTGCCGGTTACGAAGAAGTTGCAAAAGCACAAGTCGAACTTCAAGTTTTAGATGAGCAACTATTAGGGATCCAGGCAGATCGAATTTTCATTGTTTCGATGCTCAATGCGCTTCTGGATCGACCTCAAAAAGATCCTCTGGGACAACCAGTAGGAGATTTCAGATCATTGATTAATGTCTCTTACGAAAACTTGGAAAGATTAGCTATGCAAAAAAGGCCAGAACTAAAAGAGATACAAGCCATGGTTGAAGAACAGCAAATGATGGCACGGCTTGCTAAACGAGAGTATTTTCCAGATGTCACGATCTCGGCTGGATATGAACAAATTACTCATAATCCTAGAGATAATGCTTGGGAGGCGAGTATCAGTTTTAAAATCCCCCTTTGGGTAGGTCAAAGACAAAAGAGGCAAGTTCGCGAAGCAGAGGCCCGCGCATCGGCTAATAGAAATGCCCTTAGAGGAATGGAAGCCATAGTTCGCGGGCAAATTCAAGAGACTCTAGGAAAACTTAAAGCAAATGAAGAAAGACTTATTTTATACGAAACAGGGCTACTTCCAAAAATTCAAGAAGCTCTCAAAGCATCTGAAGCAAGTTATCGTGCAGGAAAAGGGGGCTTTTTGTTTCTTCTCGATACACGGAGGCAATACCAAGATATCTCATTAGAATATGAACGTGTAAGAGCAGAAAGAGAGTCTCTGATAGCAGAACTTGAGCGTGCCGTTGGAGTACCGTTGGAGGAAATTCAATGATTTTAGCAACTATCCTTCTTTTAAGTTTAACTCCTCAGCTAGCAGATGCTTCAATGGAAGGCATGTCGCAAAATAAAAAACCTGTCCCAGGCTATGCTGAAGTTCAGATCAATCCAGAAAAATTACAACTGTTTGGAATTACAACAGAAAAACTGCAAATCCGTGATTTATCTAAAACAGTTCGTACTGTTGGTCTTGTCGAAGTTGATGAAAGAAGGATTGCTAATGTACAAACCAAATTTAAGGGATGGATAGAAAAACTCTTTGTCAACTTCACAGGAACACCTGTGAGTTATGGCGAACCTCTATTTTCTGTCTACAGCCCTGATTTATTGGCAGCTCAAGAAGAATATTTATTGGCACTCAAAAGCGAAGAGCATCCAGTACAAGGGATGTTTGGTAAGGAATTGACTCAATCCAATGAAGATCTATTGGAAGCAGCAAGACGACGTTTGGAATTATGGGATATTCCAGAGCAAGAAATTCAGCGTCTAACCAAGACGCGAGTTCCTACAAAAACCTTAACAATTGATTCGCCTGTAGAGGGAATCGTTTTAAATAAAAATGCTTTTGTCGGCATGAATGTGGAACCTGGAATGAATATCTTCACTATTGCTGATCTTTCTCATATTTGGGTGATGGCAGATATCTATGAGCAAGATGTTTCATGGATAAAGATGGGGCAAAAGGCCACTCTTGACCTTACATCTTTCCCTGGAAAGTCTCTGGTTGGTTCTGTGGCGTTTATTAGCTATATCGTTGAACCAAGCACACGTACGATGAAAGTTCGCTTTGATTTTGATAATCCAAACGAACAATTAAAACCAGGCATGTATGCCACCGTTGAGATTCAAATCAAAATGGGCAAAGAGTTATCCGTTCCAGAATCTGCTGTCATCGATACGGGACAGAGGAAAATTGTCTTCGTATCGACTGGTAAAGGACGTTTTGAACCTAGAGAAGTCCAATTGGGCTTCAAGGCGGGTTCCTACTATCAGGTTA
>JAKFXB010000139.1 GCA_021731585.1 Alphaproteobacteria bacterium | reverse complement strand
TCCATTTATTTTCCACTCCTTTATAAACTTAATAAAATCTAACAATTTTAAACCGGCTTCCACTTTTGGTAATGTGAGGGTGAATGTTGCTCCACTTGCCTCACCTTTACTTTCTACCCTAAGGATACCCCCTAGTTCTTGAGCGCTTATAGCGCTCATGTGCAGCCCCAAGCCATGGCCGTTTGCCTTGGTTGTGAAACCTAAAGAGAAAATTTTATTAAGATTTTCCTTCGGGATACCAATTCCATTATCCTTTATTTGAATAATGATATTTTTCTCTGAAGAGTCTTCAACAAGTGAAATTTCAAGTATTCTCTTGTTGATAATGGAAGTTTCCATAAGAGCCTCTTTGGCATTTCTTATAAGGTTAACCAGGATTTGAAGAACCTTAACCTTATCTATATATACAAAAGAGGATTCTTGATAATTTTTATGGACGTGGATGTCATATTTATAAAAATTAGTTGCGGTCATATCCAGGGCAGTATCTAAGATTTCGGGCATAAATACTTTTTCATTAATTCCTGAAGCCCGACTCATATCGCTTTGTGTTAATATAATATCTTTGATATGTGATAACGATTTGCTCAAATTTTCTAATTCACTTGAAAACGTTTCATAGTTGTTTTTAACGTCCTTGAGTAATTCAATAAGGTATTCAGGAACAAATTTTCCCCGTGGATCTGTTTGTAAATATTCTGGTAATCTTGATAAATTTGTCTTTAAAAGGTCACGAATATTTTCGACTTCTCTAATATCCGATTGAAAGCTATGCTCTTTTAGAAATTCCACAGAAACATTGGCACTATTTAAGACATTCCCAACATTATGTAGTGTAGATGAAGCAATGTCAGCCATGCCTGCAAGCCGTGCAGCCGTAACAAGCTGACCATGCAGGTCAGCGATTTGTTCCGCTGCCACTTTTCGTTTTGTAATATCCATCACAATACCCGTTAAAGTTGTAATGGGTTTCTGTAAGGAAACAGGACGCCCAATCACATGATACCACCTGTATTTTCCATCACTATGTTTCATTTGAAATTCATATTCATACTCCAGTCCTTGAGAGAAGGCTTTTTCTATTAGTTCCCCAAGTGGTTTACGATTCTCTTCATGAATCCTCTCCATAAACCCTTCAATAGAGGGCGCTGGCTCAGAGGGATTCAACCCATAAATCCGATAAAGTTCTTTGGACATAGTGATTAAATTTTTTGCTTTGTCATAAGTCCAGTACCCCAAACCGGCCATTTCTTGAGCTCTCTCAAGCTTTTGATTGATTTCAAGCATTTCTTGCGAAGAAAGTTCCATGGATCTTTCTAAAAGATAGCGCTCTTGATCTGCTTCTGTGTATGTTTTGCTTACAATTTCTTTGACTTTTTCCCAATCTTGTAGGGAAGGAGGAACTCCATCGAGTCCCAGGTTTTTAAGTTGCCGTATTAAAATTTTGTGGTATTCCATAAAAAAAGTTACCTTTTCTCATTCTCAGAGGGACCCATTTAGCTTTCATACAAGGTTGTAAGAGTCATTGTTTGATTGTGAAGATCACAAGAACCCGAAACAAGTGGCGATAACTCTCCATAGGAGTAAAATCCAACTTGTTGAGTGTCTTTGGGGAGAGTTTCAAGCACATACTCTGTTTCCTCCTCAGTCCGTTCTCCCAAAAGAAGTCGTCTGCCGACACAACTGATGGCAATGGAAAGAACAGGGCCAGGGTTTTCTATGTTCATTTTTTTTGCCGCCTCTTCCCCTGCTTCGCCAGCACTTGCAATTAAACGGTCGAAATTCGCTTTCATAAGCTGGGCAAGGTACCCTGTTGGCATATCACCTGCGAAAGTGAGTGATTGCTTTTCTTCATCTACAGCCAAAATTGTGCGCACAAAGTGCTTTGAGTCTTTTTGATCACTTCGAATAGCTAAAGGAAAGAGAAGCCCTGTTGAGGGAAGACCTTCAGCTCTCTCTCCAAGGTACTTTTTGTAAAGAGTGAGAGCGGGTTGTCCATCGAGCTCATAGAGAACATTTCCTTTTGATCGCGTAATATAACGTTCTGGCCCAAAAATGTCCCAACCGCCTTGAGAAGAAAATCCTATTTGAATCGCCTCTCCATAAAGGGCGAGAGCTGCAACGGTGTTTTTATAGGTTTTCCCATCATAAATAACCCAAGTTTCTTTAAATCGATCCCCATCGCCTGCAAGACCACCCGTAATAACAACGTTTGGTTTATTAATCTTATTTAAGCCTTTTACAAGTTCTGTTCCGTTAACATTTAAGCCATCCGATAAGATGAGGATGCTTCGCAAATCTGGGGCATCTAATGTCTTAGAGATCTCCTCTCCCGCTTCAAGCGAATCTTCTGATGAATTTACGGGCGTCTTTAAAATTTCAATGCGGGTCTTATTAAATTGAACAACAGCGATAGATATGCTGTTATCAGTAATGCGTGTTCCTGAGATTTCACCCGCAGTTGAACATCCAATCATTTTAGATTTTGGGTACTGTTTAGATAATTCGTCTAAAGGCACCGGATCTTTAGCAAGTTCAGGAGAGATAAATGCTAAAATCAATGTGTTCTCTGAGTCCATTTTTGGAAAGGATTGAACAGACCATCCCTTATCCTTAGTATAGCTAAAGGTCTCAAGCTTCATAATCTTTCCATCCCCTCATAACTTATTATTTTCCGCTTTTACATGATAAAGCTAATTCATTAATAAATTATAAAGGATGATTTAAAGATGAGATATAATACCAAGGCCATAAAATAAATTAAATGCCTCTTTCGGACAAACTGTCATCCCAAACTTGTTTCGGGATCTTCTTAATTTAAGAAATGACTTTCTTTGTTTTCTTACTTCGATTCTTTCTATGACTACTTTTCTTTTTAGAAGACTTCTTTTTGGAGGGCATATTGATTTCAACTCCCCAAGCAGGTATTTGTGGAAAGCGCGAGATAATAGGACATGGTATCAGTATTTCATCTCCATAAAAGCAAGATTTATCTTTTCGTTTAAAGGAACTCAGCAATAGATATATTTCATTTTTTCCTTCCTCGTTTAAAAATATGACACATTTATATCCATTCACTACGGGATCAGAAAACCCCTTTGTTTCATGCTTGCCAGGAAGAGAAAAAAGTATCCGACGTAGCCGAGATTGTCTCACTAGAGTATACTATCACGTTCACCTTCTTCCGTAACACTGATCGCTGATTGCTTCCGCACAATTTTTTCTTGATTTAGTTCATCTGAGTCTGTATCTGCAGCTCTACTAATTGTAGAATGACTCGCTATTATTGCACAGGTTAAGAAATAATAAGTTAACTTTTTCACTTTAAACACCTCTCGATAATTAAAAAACAATATTTATTTTTAATATCAATACAACAAGGATTCTGCAAGCTTTCAATTCACTAAGACAATAAAATACCCTGAGACAAACTCACGGGGTATTTAGTTTACTGACTTAGGCTTACTTACGAGCCTTACGGCCTCTGCTACTTTTGCTTCTACTGCTACTGCTGGCAGGATGGAAAGGTGGAGGTGAGGCCTTATTTGTCATATATGAAGTCCACATAGCATTTCTAATCTCCTCATATTTAGAGAGTTTTTCACAATAAAATTGGTGTTCTGGAGAAACAGGAGAAGATTTGTTGTTTTTTTCTAATACACTCCTTGTTTTTCTTTCTAAAATAGAATTTAAGTAATTAACGACATTCATACATTTTTCCACTTCCTCAGAAACACTAAAACTAAATTTTGCAAATGGAATCTGATAATTGTTTAATCTAGCCTGAAGAGCTATTCTTGCACTTTTTTCATCTAACATCGAAAGCAATTCTTCCGCTTCATCACTAACATCAGCCAATGGTGTTGAGGACATTGACATAGGCGGACCTGAAGAAGATGCTGCTGATGATGACGAAGAGGAGCAGGCGCTTGATGCTGAAGTAAAAATGTCAACTACTGACGGCTCTATTTTTGATGGATGAGAAGTAATACCATCATCTAAGATTAAAAAACCATCAAAAGTTACTTCAGGCTTTATAATAAGATATTCAAAGGTTTC
>JAKFXB010000086.1 GCA_021731585.1 Alphaproteobacteria bacterium | reverse complement strand
ATCAGGAAGGGCATCCACAGCAATATTTTTAAGGGTATAAATTCCCCATAAGACTACTAATGCTGTTCCTAACAGGACTAAAAACCGATTTTGTATCGACCAACGAATAATTGCAGCAATCATCATTCGCCTTTCTAATTATAAATTTTTTCAAATGGAGCGGTTAATAATCCCTTACTTTTTTGGATCTTCATTACTTTTCCCTTTTGGTGCTTCTAATCGTTGGAAACTTGATTTTAAGTTTGCTTCCGTATCGATGAGAAATTGCCCGGAAACCACCACCTGCTCTCCAGGATTTAACCCAGATAAAATTTCTACTTGATCGCCAGATTCTATACCTGCCATCACAGGACGCGCATCAAAGCGCCCCTTTCCTAAAGAGATAATGACATGATCTCCTTCGCTCGCCCGAATGAGTGCCTCGATGGGAATGATAGTTACATCGGGTTTACTTTCCGTAAGTAACTTGACAGTGGCATACATATTCGGTTTCAAGATAACTTCTGGGTTGTCGAAATGAAACCTCGCCTTAACTGTACGCGTCATAGGATCAACTTGGGGGTAAACATAGTCGACTTTTCCTTTCCACACCTTACCAGGAAAGGCAGGAAGTCGAGCTTCTGCCTCTTCGCCAATTTTGACCCAAGTAGCTTGATCTTCATAGACTTGAGCGTCCATCCAAATACTAGAAAGGTCAACTAAACTCATAATTTCAGTTTCAGGTTGCACATGCGCTCCTTCTCGAACGTTAAGTGTTGATATAATTCCATCCTGTGGTGCGTAGACATTAATAAGTTGATTGGCTTTACGCGTTTTGTTTAATTGCTGAATCTGCTGGTCAGAAATGCGAAATGCCAATAATTTTTTATAAGAAGCATCAATCAAATGCTGATTTTTACTTTCTAAAGCAATCAAATATTCTTCCTGAGCATTCACAAGCATCGGCGAATAAAGCTGAAAGAGGAGTTGGCCCTTCTTTACAGGCTCTTCAAGGGTTTTCACGATAAGTTTTTCAATCCACCCCTCTGTGTACGAGTTGATATGACTAATTTTCTTTTCATTAGGTTCAATATACCCCACTGTTTCAATACCTCTTGTCAGCGTCCCCTTGCGAACTGGTGCGGTACGTACGCCAAGGTTGTTAACAATTGCAGGGGAAATATAAATACCTTCTGAAGTCCCTGCGGCTTTTGTTTCCTCAGAATATACAGGCACTAAGTCCATTCCCATCTGTGATTTACCAGGACCAGGACGACGAACTTGGGGGTCCATCGGATCACTCCAATAGAGTGGCTTCTTTTCAGCTTTTTCAGCACCTCCTGTAAATTGACCTGAATACCGTCCAATAAAAATTCCGAAAGAAATAGCAACGGTAACTGTGATAAGTAAAAAAACCTTCTTCATTCTGTTACTCCTTGCAAGTAAAATAGGGCTGCTCTTGCTTTAACCCCTTCTACTTTAATTTGCAGTTGCTCCAACTCGATTGTTAATTCGCGACTAAGAGCAAGGAGCACTGTCGCTATTTCTACCGTAGCGCTTTGATAGGCGAATAAACTAGCTTGAGAATTTTGTTTGGCTTCTGGAACCAATTGTTTCTCATATAGCTTCTCACGCTGGGCAAAACGTTGCCAAAGGTCATACTGCATTCTTAGATCTTTGAGTAAATCGAGATAATGAGCTTGCCGGTCGAGTTGTGTGGCTGCAAATTGGCTCGTCGTGGCCTGAAAGTGTCGATCCTGGCGATTAGCTGTAAAGACCGGCAAATCCATCGTCACGCCTACACTAATCATGTTATCACGCCGTCCCCCACAACATGACATGCGACCTTGACGAATACCATAACCAGCATCAAGCATAATTCCTGGTTTGTATTGTTCATTTGCAAGCTCAATTTCACTTCGAGCCACTTCAATATTCGCCGCATCCGCCCTTAATAAGGGGTGCTGATTTAAGCAGGTTTCTAAAGTATTAAGAGGAGGTGGACTCGGCCACTGGGGCAAGCTATTCGATAAAGGCCGTTTCGCATGAGCTTGACCAACATAACGGGCTAATTGAGCCCGCAGTACATCAATTTGTTGTTGAATTTGAATCTCTTGGTCATCAAGGCGAGAAAGTTCTAATTGAGCTTGCGTAATATCCGATAGGGTTCCTTTTCCAACGCTATTCATTGATTCCGCCGCTTTTAATAATTGGCGGTATAAAGCTCGGTTCTCTTGAACAACATGGGCTGATTGCGTCCAATAATAAAGGTTAAGCCAGATTTCGCGCACAATACGTACTAAAAGAACTGTTTGGTCTTCTGCTTTTCTTTTCTCTGCGTTTGATTTTTCTAGGGTTTGCTTTGATTTTATTGCCAGTGTATCTCCGGGAGGAAAGGATTGCTGCACGCCTATTTCAACCATCGTCATATCATCTTGGGTGAAACTAAACGAATTCACGGGGACATTAATGGCACCTGTCATAAGTTTCGGATCCGGCAATTGACCGTCAGCAATAGCTTGTTGAGCAAAGGCTTCGCTGGTGGCTTGGAGCTGCTTCAGTTCTGGAGCAATCGTAATAGTAATCTGCTCTGCTTCAGGTAGGGTAAGCGGAGTCGGCTCTGCCACTAAGGTGGTGCCTCCTCCAAACGATAAGATGCAAAGAATAAAACAAACTTTGGTTATTCTCTCCCCTAGCATCAATATCCCTTATATGCTCATTTTTTTATTTTTAGGTTGTTTTTTAACACCCATTCAAGCCTTTATGTCAAAACTTTATCATGCACATACTACATATACAACCGGCAATCAAACTGAAGTTATTTTTTTATCTGTTGTTGTCGAGTTGTGCAAAACAGTTTTCCTCAACTTAATCCCCATAATTTACTATTTAAGAATCACACAACGAGCAAGCAATGAAACACGCCTCGTGACTGACAGCATAGCAGGATCGACTCGGGTTTTAACCGGTTGAGTCACTCACGATGATTATTGAGAAATCTCCTGTCGTTCTTCTAACTCGGTATGCGTATCAGATAAACACTCGTTTTCCATGGAGAAAAAGCTTATCTCAATACTCCAGAATGATGTATACTTAAGCTTTAAAAAACAATAATCATGCAGGGAGAACCAGAAAATTATAGAAATAATTCCCAATTGGCACCCTATCTTTGTGCACTTTACACTTGCGCTGTTTACTACATCTGTAGGGTTTTATGGGCTTACTTACATAACCTCACGTTTAAATATTATCTCCAAATCACTCACTGATGAATTTGAGATCGTTGCCCGCTGGTGTTTATGGGTAGGAGCACTTATTACCATTATTACCGTTCTGGTTGGTCTGAATGCTTTTAATACAGTGCACCATGATGCGAACTCCCATATAGCGATGCATGAACATCGTAACTGGGCACTCCCTACGGCAACGGCCATTCTGGTGGTAGCGGGCTGGTCACTTTGGCGCTATTACCACAATCAAGAAGTAACAATAACATTCGTAATTATTCTACTTATCGTTCAAGCTGCGTTGCTCTCTACAGCTTGGCATGGAAGTGAATTGGTTTATCGTTATGGGCTTGGGGTTATGGCCTTACCAGCACCTGAAGAATCAGGCCATCATCATCACCATGATTCAGAGAAATAGGTTGATCTCGACTTAATCGTTTCTTTAAAACAGTTTTTCCTCTTTCATCAACTCTGTGTAGCTGAAAAACTCTCTTGGCAATATCAATTCCTAATGTTTTAATTTCCATGGCATGGTCCTTTCCTTAATAGTTGGCCGCTCTTTATCTTGCCTCATTATTGAAGCTTCTTAAAGTCGCTCAGGCCATACCATCAGTCCCCAAGTGCAAAGCAAGGATAAGTGGAAGGGTCTAGAGAGGTAGGAGGCAAACCCCCACCTTACAAATTTTATCCCCATCAAATTAATGTGAAAAACAAATTTTACCCCTTTATACAAATCAGAGGAGAGAGTCTCGCTACTTTGCTAGCAAGACATGCTTTTTGTGAAACGTTGACGACGGCATTTACATCTTTATAAGCAAGAGGCGCTTCTTCAGCAACGCCCCGAAAGGAAGGACTACGAATA
>JAKFXB010000063.1 GCA_021731585.1 Alphaproteobacteria bacterium | reverse complement strand
TAAAACCCTGAGCTCCTTTATAATGCCACCAAATCGTGTCATTTACTCTACCGTAATTTCTAAAGATGATATTAGAAATAGCAAAGATACGTTTGCAATGGCTCCAGGTATTTACCAAGCATATATAGAAAAAAACTATGAACTCCGAATAACAATTGTTGGGGAGAAATTATTTATAGCCCATATAGACTCTCAAAGTTCAAAAGAAACCGCTGTAGATTGGAGAAAAAATCAATTACGTCCTATGTATAAGCCAGGCAAAATTACTCCAGGTTTACTCAAAAAGCTAAAAAAGTTTCATCGGCTAGCGGGATTAACGTATGCAGCTTATGATTTTATCGTAGATAAAAATGAAAATGAGATTTTTCTTGAGTGTAATCCTGGTGGTCAGTGGTTATGGATTGAAGACGCATTAGATTTTAAAATTAGCGAAGCAATAGCAGAAGAACTGATGAGAGGGAAGGGCAAAAATGTAAGCAACGGGGAGGAGCTGATTGTAAATCTCCAAAAGTCTTACTCTCGTGGACGTTTAAGAAAGGCTTAATCTGCCATGTTTTCTATTTCTTATTCAAGACTGAGGTTAGGTAATATGTTAAGCAAGTTATTATTATTCTTTACTTTAGGCTTTTTTTTCTTTTCACCTCAAACTCACTCGATGCATAGTGAGGAAGAGGAGGCCAGCCCTCTAGTAGGAAAAGCTATGAAGCTACTTGATAGCATTCAATGTAACGATGACTACAAGGCTTTACAGATATTTGTATCAGAGGCGCAAAAAGGAAATGCTTTAGCATCTTTCTGGTTAGGCGTTATGCATTCAAATGGGAGAGGTCGTACACCTTCCTCCAAAACAGCTCTATATTGGTGGGCTAGGGCCGAAAATGCAGCTTTTCCAGATGCTGCTATTGCTGTTCAATTACGAGCAAACCTTTTCAGAGGGCTTGAACGCTTGCGGGAAGTCCACCCTAGAGTTGTTGATCTTTCTCACGTTAACTTTAATATTCGGCTGATGCCACTTTTAATCGAAGGACTTCAAGGTGTTCAGGAACTTTATATGGAACATACTTTATTTGGAGACGAGCACATTAAAATAATTTCTAGCAATTTGCCTAAAACTGATCTTGATTTTATTGATTTGAGAGGAAACTTAATTTCGGATGTTGGAGCAGAAACAATCGCCTCTCAGCTGCACCTGAGTAAACTGCGTCGGGTTGCTCTTGGGCAAAACCAGATAGCCGACCGAGGAGCTATCGCCCTTGCACATGCTTTGTCTGAATCACACATAGAAATTCTATCTTTAGAAGAAAATAAAATCTCGGCAGAAGGATGTAGAGCTTTTGAGCATATCTCTTCTACTTCTCGACTAAGGATTTTAGACCTAGGAAGAAACGTTATTGAAAGAGGTGCCCTTCCTGTAATTCTCGGGATCCAAAATCTAAGCACGTTTTATCTTTTGGATCTTGCGGGGTCTCATATAAATGATGGTGATGTTTCGCACTTATCCTCTGTTTTGCCGCGTAGTAATTTAGGGGCTTTAGATATTAAATGTAATGCTCTAACAGACAGTTCGTTAGAGGCTCTGATCCCTGCTGTACAGAACAGCCGTCTCCAAATTTTAAATATGCGTTCTAATTGTTTCACAGAAAAAGGATTTTTAGAAATTTTACCTGTCTTGCCACAAACATTTTTATCTTACCTAAACCTCCAGGGGTGTCATTTTCCTGACGTTGAAGGAGTTAATTTTCCTCCGACCCTACAAGAGTTAAATTTATCGAAAACGAGGATATCCAGCCGTTTTCTTAGAAGTTTTGCATCCTCTCTCGGCATCCTCAACCTTAAAATGCTAAATTTGTCTGTAAATAATTTTCCTGGAGATGTGGTCACCCCCTTAAGAGAATTGTTTTCAAATAGCTCGATTGAGAATCTTACCCTAGAGGCATGCGTTTTTGATGAAGGTATGTTACTAGGTGCGGTTTCTGACTTGCAATTAAGTACTTCTTACAGGGTGTTAACTTTATCAGGAATACCTCTTAGAGGGCAGCTACGCAATTTAGGATCTTTTAGTGGGGAAAAATTAACTGAAATATTCCTTGCAAATTGTTCTTTAATAGTAGAGGACATGGATGGCTTTTTGTCCTATTTCCCAGCCCTTCAAAAAATTGATTTATCTAACAACCAGATCTCTGATGAAGGTGTTCTTTTGCTTTCAGATTCTGGTAAAAGTTTTAATTTACAAGAAATTATTTTAAATAATGTTGCCTTAAAAAAAATAGACTCCCTCCTCCCACTCCAATCCTCCGCTCCTAATTTGTTACGCCTAAGCGTAAAGCTTAATAGAGAGCTGGCATTAGAAGAATTAAAAGATTTTTCTATACCGATGATTGATTGTGGTTTTGCTCTAGAACCTGTGCTTTCTTTCCGGGACTTATCTTTTTCAACTGATTTAAATACTAGAGAAGACGGCTTATATCGTACGGTTTATGAATTCAGTGTCACAGAAGACGCGTGGAGGGACTTAGAATTTCAAGATATACAGATTTTATCTGAGACAAATTATGATGATTTACCTCCTCCAGTACGAGAAAGATTAGGCATGAACGCAAGAGAGAAAAACATTCTTTTAAGAGTGACTTTTAGAGCACCAAGAACAGCCTCAAAGCTAGATCTTAATAATAAAATGGAAGCTCTTTACCGTCTCCTGCATAGGTACGAGACTAGATATATGTAGATATTTACATCGTAAGATCTTGATTAAATAAATCTTTTGAGAAAAAATCTCTAAGCAAAATAATATCTATTAGTTCTGTTGTTTATCCCTCTTTAGGTTTGTCTTGGTTTTCTTAGGTGAACGTGAACATAATGGACGTTCCACTTTGTTTGCACAATGCTTACAAGTCTGCTCCCTATGTGCTCCCCAATATAGGATTTAGGCGGCGATCTTATTAAGGGAAACTATCGTGCTCTGTGTACAGTGGCGGGCAAGGAATTTTTGCATGTCCTTAGTAAAGGCTTTTGAAAATCACTATCACCAATAACTTCGAGAGTATTATCGATTGGTGGAACTCATGATGACCTTGGTGATGTTATCGACGACTTATTTTAATCCTGTCTTGTAAGCATAATAATGGAAGGCCTTGTCATGCTTGCTTCAACAGGACCTAAACTCTTCCCCTTCATTTATCGTGCCTATCTCCCTATCAATTATGTGATTACGCCCACGACATCCCCTTAAATAGTCCCCTGCTAAATTTTTTCACATTTGAGATTTGGGAAGTTGCTTTTCCAAATCCTTAGAAATTAAGTTTAACTGATGATTGTTAAACCACCTTAACTGACCGTTCACTAGTTGAATACTATGTTTCCTATAATAAATTGTGGGATAACCGTATACATGGACTACTTCTGATCGATATGGACCTAAATTATAGTTTTTCCCAAAATTTACAATATATTCCTCAGAATTTTGATCAACTTCCTTATTCTTTGCCGTGCATAAGCAAGACTTTATATCGATCTCATCCTTTAAATAGGTTTTTATTTTTTGGAGTGTCTCATCAAGGGAGTACTTTTCTGTATTAATATAAATGATTTTTCCTTTATAGAATTTTGGAAGCTCTTTATGATAAAACTCCCTAAGGAAACCCAACCAAACTTTCTCAGAGCTAAGCCACGGAATTGAATCATTAATTTTATTTCTTCTTGCTAATCCAGTAGTTGGAGAAATATCTAAGAATATAATAAGATCGAATTTTTCGTTCTTTAAATCTCTTAGAGTTAATTGTTTTAGTTCATTGAAAATTCCTTCATATGATGGTTCATTAACATATCGCTTTTTGTTTTTTGCTTCCTTAATGTATTTTTTATTCTTTAAGAAGTTATCAGTAGCATATGCAAAAGCTAAATTGGTAAAATAAGTTCGATCAAAAAGAAAACAATTTGTGTAAGGCGATAACTTCCGAACAACCTCCATTCTTGAAACCCATAAATCATGATAAATTCTACCCTGATTTATTATTGTTAAAATACTCCAATCCGCTGTTGGTTCGGGAAGCAACTCATACAAAACAACACATGTTC
>JAKFXB010000077.1 GCA_021731585.1 Alphaproteobacteria bacterium | reverse complement strand
AATGAAATAGTGAAAACGGCGGAGATAACCCCGGATACAGGGGCTATTGTAAAAGCCTACAAAGCAATATACGGAGTCGATCCTTCGACTCCATAAACGAATTTTTAAAAGATTACTGCATGCCATCAGCCGCGCGGGGACAGTGGGTTATCAAGTGCTTGATAAAAAGATTTTTATTAACATAACCTGAAACTCAGGTTATGTTAATAAAAGGATAAGGATAATAGGATAAACGTCATGACCTCACAAATAGCCCTATACCCTCAAAATTTACCTAAAGGCTTTGCGTATCTTCAAGACATCGATCCTACCATTGTGCAGGATATAAAATATGCCCAACATCACAACTTTGTAGGGTGCCCTATCCCTGGCTATAACGCCCCAATTGCCATTGTATGTGAAGAGGCCGCTTACGCTCTAAAGGTTGTTCAAGCCGAACTCAAGCCCCTTAATTTAAGCCTCAAAGTTTACGATGCTTATAGACCTCAGGATGCGGTAGATTTTTTTTCTAGATGGGCAGAAGATCCTCGCGATCAAACCATGAAGGCCGAATTCTATCCCTCAATTGATAAAACCAATATCTTTGCCGAAGGTTACATTGCCAAAAAATCATCCCATACGCGTGGGGGTGCTGTGGATTTGACTATTGTCCCCCTCCCCGTTCCTCCTCAAACTACGTGGAAGCTTGGAGACCCTATTTTAGATGGACGTCTTCCTAAAGGCCAGCGCTTTGATGACAATTCTCTTGAAATGGGCACAGGCTTTGACTGTTTGGATGAACTCTCCCACACAGCTAATCCCAACATTCCTGTCCAAGCTCGGGCCAACCGGCTTTTGCTCAAAACCCTAATGGAAAAGCATGGCTTTGAAAACTACCGCAAAGAATGGTGGCATTTTGGCTTTATCAATGAACCATTTCCTGACACCTACTTTAATTTTCCGGTGGAATAATCTTCCTTGCGAAAGGACAAAGGATACGCTACGAGTAATAGCATCAAGTATTTTTTATGATGAGAATTGAATGAGCAAGCCACGACCTTTAATCCTTGATTGTGATCCTGGTATTGATGATTTTGTTGCCATTCTCATGATCCTGGCCGCTCCTGAAAAATTCGACCTTCTCGGTATTACAGTTACGGGTGGCAACGTCCCTCTTAAATACACAACTCAAAACGCCTTAAAAGCTTGCGAACTTGCAGGACGGACGGATGTAAAAGTCTATGCAGGCTGCCCTGCCGCTATGATGCGTAGTCATACGTATGAATCGGATGTTCATGGTGAAACAGGTCTTAAGGGCCCTGAACTCCCCCTTCCCACCATGAAAGCCCAGTCCCAACATGCAGTGGATTTTCTTATCGACACCCTTATGACCTCAAAAGAAAAAGTTATTCTTGCCACTACCGGCCCCCTGACCAACATCGCTGTCGCTATTATTCGTGAGCCGCGCATTCTTGATCACATCGATGAAATCGTCACCATGGGCGGGTCCATGGAGCTGGGGAATATTACGCCTGCAGCAGAATTCAATTTTTATGCCGATCCTGAAGCCGTTCACATTCTTTTAACAAGCGGAAAGCTTCCTACCCTTGTGGGTCTAGATGTAACCCATCATGTTTTGACCACCCATGACTGGTTTGAGGAACTTGATGCTCTCGATAATCCTGTGGCTTACGCTCTTGTGGCTATGCTCCGGGCTTTTTATGATTATGACGTTCAGACCTATGGCCTGACCGGAGGTGCCCTTCATGATCCTGCCGTCATAGCTTACCTTTTAAAACCGGATCTTTTTAAAGGCCAGAATGTTCATGTCGAGATGGATCTTTCCTTTAATATCACCCGCGGACGTTCAACCGTTGATTGGTATGACAAACGGCGTTTAGAGAAAAATGCTCATGTCCTCAATAAAATTGACGTTAAAGGATTCTTTATCCTTCTCACCGACCTTTTGTCACGCTATGGCACATCTTCTCTCTCCCAACAAAAGACGGGGCTATCATGAAAAAAATTCCCCTCATCATGGATTGCGATCCAGGGTTAGATGATGCTATTGGCATTCTTCTGACTTTAGCGTCTCCTGAGAAAATAGATCTTCTGGGGATCACAACGGTTGTTGGAAATTGCCCTCTCGAGCAAGCCGAGCAAAATGCTCGCCGCATTTGTGAACTTGCGGGACGACCCGATATAAAGGTTTTCAAAGGATGTCCCCGCACCTTATTTTCTTCGAACTTTCAAGCCTCTTTCACGGATTATGGCGCAGCCGACATTCATGGAGAAACGGGTCTTGGGGGCTGTAAGCTTCCGCCCCCCACCATGCCCAGCCAATCCCAGGATGCGGTGAATTACCTTATCGACACCCTCTTAAATGCACCTTCAAAAATTACTATTGCAGCGTCAGGAGCTCTCACGAACCTTGCCTGTGCCTTTATTATGGAACCCCGCATTAAGGAAAAGATTGAGAAAATTGTAGTTATGGGCGGCTCCATCGGCATTGGGAATATTTCTCCAGCAGCTGAATACAATTTTTATACGGATCCGCAAGCGGCTTATGTTATTTTTAAATCAGGCGTTCCTCTTATTATGATTGGACTTGATACCACCCGCAAAACCCAAACGTCTGAAAAATGGCTCTCTGAAATTGAAGCCATAGGCACCCCTGTTGCCCAGGCTATCATTGATATGCTGTCCTTTTACCACCGCCCTGATGCCATCCTTGAACCGGGAGTAAATGGCGGCGTTCTTCATGATCCCAACATCATCGCCTATCTCCTCAAGCCCGAGTTTTATAAAGGGCGAGAAGTTCATGTTGAAATCGATATTTCCTCAACAATTCTAGCCGGTCGTTCCACCGTAGATTGGCATGGCAAATTAGATCGCAAGGCCACAGCCTTTGTGGTGAATGATGTCAATGTTGATAGTTTTTTCACCCTTCTTACTGAGCGGTTAGAGCGTTATGCCTCTCTCAACAAGGAACATGCATGCAGCCGCTGCTAGCCTCTGAAACCGAGTCCTTGCCCCTTCACTGCACTGGATTTTTAGAGATTGATACAAAGGTTATCACCCACAACTACCGCACCCTCCAAGCATTACTTCCCAATTCTCTTTGTGCCGCCGTTCTAAAAGCTGATGCCTATGGTTTTGGAATTAATGAAATTGCGCCTCTCTTAGAGAAGGAAGGCTGCGCCGTTTTTTTTGTGGCCCATCTTGAGGAAGGAATCTTCTTAAGATCCCTTTTAAAGGACGCGCAGATATATGTTCTTTCAGGGATTTTACCGGGTACAGAAAGTTTATTTGTTGAATATTGTCTCACCCCCGTTCTGAATGACATGGGCATGATGAAAAAATGGACTGCAAAAGCCCAGCAAGTGAGGGAAAAACTCTCCTGCGCTCTTCACTTTGATACGGGCATGCATCGCTCGGGGTTTGATCAAAAGGAAACCGCCCGCCTTTTCGATTCTAAGGACCTCCTGGAGGTCTTAAAGGTTGACTGCGTTATGAGCCATCTTTCCTCTTCCCATGATCTCCAGAGTCCTTTAAATGAGAAACAGAGGGATCTTTTCGAGACCCTTCGCCACCGCTTTCCTGCTGCAAAAGCGAGTCTTGCAGACACGGGAGGCATTTATTTGGGCACCTCCTATCATTACGATATTGCTCGCCCTGGAAAAGGACTGTTTGGTCTTTATAAAGCTCCTATCCTAACCCCTTGCCTTAAGCTTTTTGCACGCGTTCTTCAAATCCGTAGTGCCCCTCAAGGCGAAAGTGTTGGCTATGGCGCTACCCACACACTTTCCCGAGATAGTAAACTTGCCACCCTTGGCATAGGCTTTGCCGATGGTTATGACCGACGGTTGAGCAACAAGGGAGTCGCCATGATTCAAGCCTTTAAAGCCCCTGTTGTAGGTCGCATTTCTATGGATTATACGGTCATTGATGTAACCGATGTTCCCAATTCCCTTTGTTTTACAGGAGGCTGGGTTGAACTTGTGAATGAACTTTTCACCCTCGATCATCTGGCCGAGTCCATTGAAACCATCTCTCGCGAGCTTTCCACCGGCTTTGGACGCCGCCTGCAGCGGGTTTATAAGTAGATTAAGCTTTACAACATATAATAAATGTTGAGTTGTTCTGATTTTCTGATACACTGATTTACAGATAGATATCAAAAGGAACTTAGGATGAAATCAGAAGTTATTACCGTTGGGAAAAGAGGAACAATTGTCATTCCTGCATCTTTAAGGAAACGTTTGGGCGTCAACGAAGGAGATCTTTTAATCTCAAC
>JAKFXB010000098.1 GCA_021731585.1 Alphaproteobacteria bacterium | reverse complement strand
GGAGCCGTCCTCGGATTTACCAACATGTTGATTAAGCTCTTAAAGGAACAGAATCCAGATTATTTAGTTGTGGTTTTTGACGCGGCGAGAGAAAATTTCCGCAATCAAATTTACCCTGAATATAAGGCAAATCGTCAAGAAACACCCCCGGAGCTCATTCCACAATTTTCTTTGATTCGTCAAGCTTGTGAGGCCTTTGATGTACCTTATGTCGAAAAAGAAGGCTATGAAGCTGATGATTTAATTGCAACTTATGCTCATTCTCAACCTGGAGAAGTTACCATTGTTTCTTCTGACAAGGATTTGATGCAGCTCGTAAGTGCTTCTGTACAAATGCTTGATCCCATCAAAAATAAACTTATTGGCGAAGAGGAAGTTAAAGAAAAATTTGGCGTTCCTCCCTCTCAAGTGATTGATGTTCAAGCTCTTGCAGGAGATTCAACGGATAATGTCCCTGGCGTTCCAGGGATTGGGATAAAAACAGCAGCGGAGTTAATTCAAACCTATGGCAGTTTGGAATCCCTTTTAGAGCACGCCCATGAAATTAAGCAACCCAAGCGGCGCGAATCCCTTCTTCTTCATGCTGAAAATGCGCGGCTTTCAAAAAAACTTGTCACCCTTAAAAATGATGTTCCCGGTGCAGAGTCCCTCGAGGCTTTTTCTGTAAAACCCTTCGCCCAAGAAAAAGCCTTTGCTTTCTTGCGAGAACAAAATTTTAACGCCCTTATTAACCGTTTAGAGAAGGAACACGCTCCCCTCTCTACCCAAGAAAGACAGTATGAACTTATTCAGAACATTGAACATCTTAAAAGATGGATAAACTCTGCTCGCTCTCTGGGGTATGTGGCCTTTGATACGGAAACAACGTCCCTTGACGCAATGGAGGCAGAGCTTGTTGGTTTTTCCCTTTCAACATCTGCCTTTCACGGTTGCTATGTGCCCTTGGGCCATAAGGGAGAAGAACGTAATCTTTTACATCAAGGAGAAGATCCAAAGCAAATTGCTTTGAAAGAGGCGCTAACTCTTTTAAAACCAGTTTTGGAAGATCCAGGAATTTTAAAAATTGGACAAAACATTAAGTATGATGCCCTTGTCCTTAAAAAATATGGATGTGACATTACCCCTTTTGACGACACCATGGTTATTTCCTATGTCCTTGAAGGAGCCCAGCATGGTCATGGGATGGATGAATTAGCGAAGCTTTATCTTGATCATGATACTATTAAATTTCAAGATGTGGTCGGTGCCGGACGGAGTCAAGTGACGTTTGATAAAGTTCCCTTAGAAAAAGCTCTCAATTACGCTGCAGAAGATGCAGATGTGACTTACCAGCTTCATTCCCTTTTAAAACCGCGGCTTTTTAAAGAGCATCAATGTACAGTTTATGAAACCTTAGAGCGTCCCCTTATTCCTGTTCTTATCGATATGGAGCACAGAGGCATTAGAGTGGATCCTCTTGTTTTAAAAAAACTCAGTCAAGACTTTGAAAAACGCCTCGAAGAGATAGGAAAAAAAATTCAAGAAGAGGTTGGCGAGTCCTTTAATGTTGCTTCTCCAAAACAACTGGGAGAAATGTTATTTCAAAAACTAAAGCTTCCTGGAGGGAAGAAAGGGAAAACGGGAGCCTATGGGACAGCAGCTGACGTTTTAGAAAATCTTTCTGAACAAGGATTTACTATTGCTGATGCTCTTTTAGAATGGCGACAACTCTCAAAGCTAAAAAGCACCTACACAGATACTCTAGCGCATCAAATTAATGGAAAAACAGGTCGTGTTCACACCTCTTATGCAATGACCGCAACGTCAACGGGACGTTTAGCTTCTTCCGACCCTAATCTTCAAAATATTCCGATTCGATCGGAAGACGGGAAAAAAATTCGTTCAGCTTTTCTAGCCGCGCCGGAAAAGGTTCTTCTGTCAGTGGATTACTCACAAATTGAACTTCGTCTTTTGGCCCATATGGCAGATTTACCTGAATTGCAACAGGCTTTTAAAGAGGGAAAAGATATTCACGCTGAAACAGCTTCCCAAGTTTTTGGCGTTCCTCTTCAGGAGATGACTTCAGAGTTAAGGCAGCGTGCGAAAGCCATTAACTTTGGTATTATTTATGGAATTAGTCCTTTTGGGCTTGCACGCCAACTGGGCATTAGTAGAGAAAATGCTTCTGAATATATTCAAACTTATTTTAAATGCTACCCTGGCATTCAAGCCTATATGGAACACATGAAACAAGAAGCGCGAGAAAAGGGCTATGTAACTACCCTTTTAGGACGACGGTGTTTCATACCTGATATTCATTCAAGAGATCCTAATCGACGTTCTTTTGCAGAGCGCCAAGCAATTAATGCTCCTCTTCAAGGAGGCAATGTCGATATTATGAATAAAGCCATGATAAAACTTCATCGACTTTTAAAAGAGAAAGAGCTTGAAGCCCATATGCTTCTTCAGGTTCATGATGAGCTTGTTTTTGAAATTGCTGAAAAAGATTTAAGTCGTGCTGAACCTTTAATTATCAAGGTGATGGAGGCTATTGTCTCCCTTTCCGTTCCTCTTGTTGTAGAAGCCAATGCAGGAAAAACGTGGGCAGAGATTTAGCCTTTGAATTTGCAGTTAACCCTTTTGTTTCTCCGGTAAAAAG
This sequence comes from Alphaproteobacteria bacterium, assembly GCA_021731585.1. Classification (GTDB taxonomy): domain Bacteria; phylum Pseudomonadota; class Alphaproteobacteria; order UBA9655; family UBA9655; genus UBA9655. Next base: position 1,643 of record JAKFXB010000098.1, on the reverse strand, counting down.
CCGCCAACTTGAGCATCCCACAGGGTTTTATATAATCCGCTCTTAGCTAACAGATCGTTATGAGTCCCATCTTCCACAATTTTACCCTTAGCAAACACAAGGATGCGATCCATATGAAGAAGGGTGGAAAGACGGTGGGCAATGACAATAGTTGTTTTACCTTGCATCAGCTCCCAAAGAGAATCTTGGATATAGCTTTCTGTCACCGAATCCAGCTGGGAAGTGGCTTCATCTAAAATAAGAATAGGCGCATTTTTGAGGATCGCTCGCGCAATGGCAATTCGTTGGCGTTGTCCTCCTGAAAGCTTCACGCCTCTCTCCCCCACCAAAGAGTCATAGCCTTCGAAAAGACTCTCAATAAACTCATGGGCATGAGCACGTTTGGCTGCTTCCATAGCCTCTTTTTGAGTGGCTCCGGGTCGACCGTAAAGAATGTTTTCCATCAAGCTCCGATGAAAGAGGGAGGGATCTTGAGGAATCATCCCAATAACCCTATGGAGAGAGTCTTGGGTAACTTCTTGAATATTCTGACCATCAATCATAATACGACCTGAAGCCACATCATAAAGCCTGAGGATAAGGTTAACGAAGGTTGTTTTTCCACTTCCTGAATAGCCCACGAGTCCCACCTTTTGCCCTGGGTGAATCGTCGCTGACTTCTGTTGAAAAAGAGGTTCCGCTCCTTTGTACTGAAAATGAACTTTATCAAAAGTAATTTCCCCTTGTGTGAGAGAAAGCTCTGCTGCTCCTATCCTATCCTCAATTTCAGGAGCCACCATAAGATCAACTAAATCCTGTCGAATACGCCCTTGAAGCTTAGAAAATTTGGAAAATTCCTGGGTCATCTTCCACAAAAACTCCATAACACTCATATTCAAGGAAAGAACAAGTGCAAAATCACCTACTGTGATCCATCCTTCAGCACGCCCTTGAAGGAGGAAATAAAAGTTGAGACATTGGATGAAAAAGAAGCTATAACCATAGAAAAGCCAGAGCTTAAAATAACACAATTCTAAGGCTTTCTCCGCACTTTTGGCTTCATCAATGCTTGCCGTGAGCCAGGCATCCTCATTCTTTCCCCGCGCAAACAAACGCACTGTCAGCATGTTTGAAAGTGTATCCACAATACGTCCGGTAACCCGATGTCCTTTAAAAGCCCATTCAGCAGCGTAGCGAGTAAGCTTTCGACTTGTCAGCAATGCAATACTCAGAAGGGTTACAGCCCATATCAGCAAAATAAGCGCAAAGCTTGCATTTACCTGCCACAGGGTAAATACAGCAATAATCAAGGCAAGACCATGACTGAAAAAACGATCGATAATGATTTGTAACAGGTCTGGAACAGCCATCACCAGCTCGCTCACCTTACTTCCCAAACTTCCTGCAAAGTTATTCTGATAAAATTGGTGAGAAAGTTTCAAGAGGTGTTCAATGCAGTAGGTGCTAATCTTTTTTCTTAAGGAAGGGATCATCAGATACGCCACGAAGTAATCATAAAAACGAAAGGCAGTGCTTAAGATAAATGAGGTTGCCAGGTATATGGCAACAAGACCTGTAAGGGCTATGAACGGATCTATTTCTGACTCTGCGATTAGCTGGTTCACCATAAGTTTGAGGATATAAGGCAAAAAAGAGGTTTGCAC
>JAKFXB010000096.1 GCA_021731585.1 Alphaproteobacteria bacterium | reverse complement strand
GAAGAAAGTCCTGCTTTTTTAAGAAAATAACTGACTTTACTGGTGATGAATAAAGAAGAGAAAGATTCAGGGATAACGGCATCAATGCAAAACATTTTTGAGATTTTATCAACCAAATGTGAGATAACTGCATGGTCTCCCGTATCTGCTTGAAAAAAAAGGGAAGAGGTGTTTAAAACATCTTTTATTAAAGCAAAATGATCTATATGGTTAGAAATGATAAAAATTTTATCACTTTTTTCTACTGCCTTAAAAATCAAAGGAAGAGTTAAAACGGAAGATTCTATAAGCAAAAAGATTTTCATTTGTTATTATATATGCTCTTTTTATAAGATTAAAATGTCTCATTTTCGAGAGGACTTTGTCAATGAAAAGGTTAAGTTAAATAATCAAATGCATTGAAGTAAATAAAGAAATAATGCTGCCAAGATTTAATTTTAAAATTTTCTTACCAAGAGAACGCTAGAGTTTTTTCAGTAATTTTTATCTTTTAAAATAAAGTACTTGATCGGATGAGCGTCGTGTAATATAGAGTTCTAAGTACAAAAGAGGAATTGTAAAATGACTGAAAGAAATGAATCTATTGATTTAACATCACTGGTTGCAGAAGTTGTTGCAGCATACGTTTCAAGGAACCCTATGGAATCAACGGAAATTCCGTCCTTCGTTCAAATGATTCACAGAAGTTTAGGAGCTCTTTCTTCGGGGAAATCGTATTTGCTTTCCTCACGTTCTGAGCCTGCAGTCTCTGTTGAAGATTCGATCCATCCAGATTATATTGTGTGCCTCGAAGATGGACGTAAATTAAAAATGTTAAAGCGTCACTTGAAGACAGCTTACAATATGACTCCTGAGCAATACAGGGAGCGTTGGAACCTGCCAACAAATTATCCAATGGTAGCCCCTAATTATGCAAAACGTCGTAGTAGCATAGCAAAAGATATTGGTCTAGGAACTCATCCAAAGGGCCACAAAAGAGCTGCTGCATAGTCGTTTTAAGACTTCTATGCCTTGCGGCGTAAGGATAAACCCAAATTAGTGAGCTAAATGCCCCGCGGGTTTACCGCGGGGTGTTTTATTAGAGTTCGTTTGCTTCACCTTTAGGTAGAATTTTTGATTCTATAAGGGTGAGGGCCGGGTAAAACTTTCTTAAGACGTCAATAATTACGAAGTGGTAAGTTTCTACTCTCTTTGCTGCTATTTCAGAGGTGCATGAAAGATAAACTTTTTTGCCATCTGAAGAGACAGAGGTCAGATTAATTTTCCATAAGTCTCCAAAAGCAATAGGTCCTAAAATGCTTAAAAGTTCCAGACAAATTTTTTGCCAGAGAGGGTCTTCAATTTGCGAAATGCCGCAATGTGCATCGGATTCATAAGAATCTAAAAAAATTTCGGGCAGAGATTCTGATAAATAAAGAGTAGGAGTTGAGTTGTTAGTGTACGTCAGCTGCTCATCAATGGCCATAGATCCTATATATTCTAGGTTTAGTGAGGGCAATTGAGAAAAAATATAATTTTCATCTTGTGTTTTAATTTGCATAACTTATATAAAACCTTTGCGAAAAAAACGGAGAAAGTCACTGGACTTCCTCCGTTTAGAGGTTGGGATGCTAAAAATGAAGCAATAAAGTTGCTTCGTAAATTCACTGAAACGGTATCCCCAAAACTGAAATTTAACCAACGTACTAAATAGTAAATAAAAAAACGTTTCAGTGAAAGCCCTTAAAAACCACAGCGCCGATCGAGAAGATAATAAAGGGAGGCGTAAATTTGTTGTCTCAATCATTTTTTGCTCCGGCTCGTTAACTTTAATTCGCATAATGACTAATTTAAACTTTTATCAATATGCAACTCTTACTAATCTATAAAATAGAAAAATAAAAACACTAAGAAAGATAACAACAGAAACTAATATATCTTATTACTATTATTACACCCACAATAAACCTTCAAGACAACACAGTCAAGTTATTTTTTCAAAAAAAGTGTTTCGTTGAAAAAAACTTAACTATTTGAGTAAACTGCAGCAGATAATTGAATATTGTTGACGAATTCTAAAATGAATGAATATAGTTAAGCTGGTTTTTAGGGTAGGCAAAAAGAAAGATAAGCAAATGACAAGCAGGGACATCTGTATTGCCCTTTGGGTGACAATCTTATGGTCAGGAGCCATTGTTGCTCAAAAGATAGCTCTCGTTCAGTATTCCATTTTTACATGGAATTTTCTGAGAGTAGCCATGGTTTTCCCCTTTATTTTCTTCTTTCCCAAGCCTCAGAATAATTTTCTGCAGTGCTGCATTTGTGGCTTTTTTCTTTTTGCCATATACCCCTTTTTCCTAGGTGTGGGGCTTCAATCTAGTCTAGGGGCGGCTATGACATCTTTTTTTCTTCAAACGCAAGTGTTCTTTGTCATTCTTTGTGGGGTTTTCTTGTTGAAGGAGAAACCAACCTGGTATCAACTTATCGGCATTCTTATTTCTTTTGTAGGTATTTATTTTATGAAGGCTTCCTCTACAGCTATAGAAGTACCGCTCCTAGGGGTGCTCTTTCTATTAGCATCTGGTCTTTTTTTTGGAGTGGGGGTTGTTCTTTCAAAAAAATATCAGCTTGGTACAAATCTAGCCGATGTTATTTGGCTTTCTGCAGTTTCTATAGGGCCTTTGCTTTTGACTTGTTTCATTGCTGAAGGGCCGCAGGTGACTTTCGAAAATATCATTCATATTTCACCAACTGTGTTTCTTTGTTTAATGGTCACCTCTTTATTGTCAATAATTTGGGCGACTTATTTGTGGTTAACTCTCTTGCAAAGAGTTTCTATTACGGCAGCGACGCCGTTTATGCTACTTGTACCCATTTTTGTAAGCATTCCTTCCATCTTGTTTTTGGGTGAAAAATTGTCTCTCCTCCAGATTGGATCTGGCTTTATCATTATATTAGGCGTTATATTCGCTCAGGGGTTTTATGCTCCTCTATTGATGATGGGATTAAGGTTAAGAAAAAAATATGATTGATATTGAAAAGTTAAGATCATTTTATTATGTAATTAAGGAAGGGTCTCTTTTAAAAGCAGCCGCTGTTTTAGAAAAGAACCACACCACTTTGAGTAAGCATCTTACTGACTTGGAAGAAACTTATAATGTGAAGCTTTTTACTCGAAAGCGAAAGAGAATTGAGCTTACTGAAAAAGGTGAAGAGCTTTTTAAAGTCGCCCAAAATACAATACCTAATCTTGAAAATGGAGCTGCTGAAATTCTAGCGCCAAAAGCTCAGCCTTTGCGTCTGCGGATTTTAACGACCACCGGTGTTATAGGAGTATGGCTTATTCGAAAGGTTAAGCTTTTATGTGAAGAGTTCCCTGATTTACGTATTGCTATTATTACAACGAACATGGACATTGATTTTGAAGCTTCTAAAGCAGATGTGGGCGTTTTACACAAGCAAAATACTCCAGGACTTTCTCAAAAAAAGCTTAGAACAATTCATTTATCCCTCTATGCTTCAAAGGACTATATCGAGAAAAATGGGAAACCCAAAACAATTGACGACTTATCTAATCACCAAATAATCAGTTTTTACTCTGATTATGAAGGGAATTTAGGAAATATTGATTGGCATTTAAAAAGAAATTTACCCGATCATAGTTTGCGAGAGAGTTATTTAAGTGTTAACTCGGGTATACTTCTCTTTGAAGCAGGATGCCAAGGTTTAGGTGTCATTCCAATGATGGATGAATTTGAATATTTGGAAGGCTCTAACCTTGAAAAAATTCTTCCTGAAGAAAAGGGACCAGCCATAGATCTCTATTATGTTTTCCGTTCGGATGTGGTCCTTACTAAAGTTCAAAAACGTTTTTTTGAAATTCTTTCAAATTAATAATTTTTTAACTTTTTGAAAATATGATGAAAATTTTTCTTAAATTTTTAGAAAAAATGTGTTATTGATATTTCCACAGGGGCCATGAAAAATATTTCGGGCTTTTGATGATAAATAAAATAAAAAAGGAGAGAATCATGATTAAAGCTATCGATAAATCCCGCATTCATGCTAGCAACCTAGCTTTGAAAGCAACTCTTGTATAAAATAGTGAATTTTTAAGTAATTTTTGAGTCATTTATGTTTCAGGTCTTTGATAAATAAAATAAAAAAGGAGAGAACCATGATTAAAGTTATCGATAAATCCCGCATTCATGCTAGCAACCTAGCTTTGAAAGCAACTCTTGTATAAAATAGTGAATTTTTAAGTAATTTTTGAGTCATTTATGTTTCGGGTCTTTGATAAATAA
>JAKFXB010000069.1 GCA_021731585.1 Alphaproteobacteria bacterium | reverse complement strand
AGTGAGCTCTCTGAGAGGGGGCCCTCTTGTAAATGAGAAGGACATGACAAAGCCTGAGAACAAGCAGCTTTTGCTTCTAATGTATTGAAAAGAAATAAAAAGAGAGGAAGGGTCAAAGTATGCAACAATTTTTTTTCCTCCAAATCAAGTAGCCAAAATCTTCTCCTTTGTAAGGAAACTCACGTCCAGATCCCCAGATGACTTCTGTACGTCCCAAAGGATTACAAGCCATAGGTCCGCGTGTCGTAGGCCTTGGGTAGGTCATTTGGGTTTTGTATTGGCTCTTCTTAATGATGGGTAAAACAATATTTTGACAAAGAGCCTCTCTGCCACTTGTTCCCCATAAGAGAAGCTCTCGATGGAGTTTGGCCATCATGCGCTCCACCATCAAAAGACTTGCCTGAACGCCGCCATTGTGGGCGGCATTGTTTCCTGTAAAGGGATAAAGACTGCCCTGACATCCTCCACACCAAAAGAGAGAATCAAGAGGAAAGCCTGCACTGGCGGCAGTGCAATCTGCAGCACACGCGGCTTGTGCGATGGGATTCCCAAAAAGAACAACTTCTGGGTTTAAAATGAAAGAAAGCTCATCCGCATTCCACAAAGGATCAAGCTCCGTAATATAGGCCACATCAAAGTTTTGTTGCTCAAGGCACAGGAAATCGATGAGAAGTTCCAGCCAGTAAATGACGGGATACACATACCAATGAACTTGATAAAAACTGTTCTGGGATCGTCGATCTCCACTAGCTCCATGAACTCCATATCCAACTGTGCTATTTCCCATTTTAAGGCCTCCCATACTCACCATACAAAAAGGAACCCGGGTCACATCCACAAGTCGTGCTGGCTCCCAAAATCCCACAGGGATACCGGGGGCTAAAGGAACAGGGGGTTTTGGACAAAAACAAGGAATGGTACTGGGATTATGAGTGTCCTCCCGTCCTCCTCCATTCACTTTGACAGGTCCAATAGAGATAGGAAAAATGCAGGACCAGCAAATGTCCGTGATCGGATTGACAAAGCGTCCTGAACACGCTTTACTATTTGAGCAAGAAATAAAAATAGAAATAAAAACAAGGGGGAGGCACCAATGTATGCTTAGAAAAAACTTAAACTGTTCTTTAAGAAAATTAACGATCCCTTTTTTTGTATTTACTGGTTTTTTCTCCCCTTCCCTATTATCTGCATTATCAACTTCCTTAGAAGGCAATAGCTTTAGTGACGACCCAGAAGGTTGGTCATTTCTTGCCTCTGCAGATACTCTTCTAATTGTTTGTGTTTTGTCTTGGCTTTTATATATGTATTGCTTCCCTTTAAGGATTTGGAGCTTTTGGAAAAAGCTATTTGTATTATCCTCAACATCCAACACAGTAGAGGACCTCAAAACACTTGAACCTAAGTCTTTATTTTTAGAAAACCAATTTAGAACTCTGCAATCAAAGAAGAAAAAGGATAAAAGAAGGCCATATCGATGGATGAAGATTGAAGGAGTTAAAGGAGGGAGAGTTTTGAATTGAGTCTTATACGTATGTTTCTTTCTTCCAAAAGAGCATCTCAAATGAGAATAGAAATTCATTCTTTCTCTCCTAATTTGATCTCTTCAATGCGTAAACGAAGAGCTTGTTGAGTGACCAAAGCGGGCACATGGTGAATCCTCAGCTTTTTTGTAAGAAGGCCAGATTGATCAAAATACACAGGTACCTTCAGCTCTTTAGAGAGAGCTAAGGGAGCTCCTTTCACAAGAATTAGCTTGATCGAACTTTCTGTTGATTTTTCTTTTAGTTTCTCTTTTGCAAAAGCCACTTGATCTGAATCATCCCCATCAAAGAACAGAAGCCCTTGAGAAAGAATCACCGTCTCAAGAGGATTAAGTCGCGTTCCTTTAGAGTGGATAATACGGCCTTGATGATCTTTAAGATCTTCTGGGACAATATAGGTGGGATCGTAATAAAAGATGCGAGTCTTTATCGCCTTGGAAAGGCCTTCCACAGGTTTAGGACGTTCAATAGCAGCTTTTGTTTTCTTTTGAAGCTCACGGTTGTGGCGTTCAAGCTCACCCCTTTCTTCCATGGTCTTTAATTTGCTTTGAATTAGAATAAGAGGATCTTCTTCCTCAATAGGCGCTATCTTTCCATGAACGCCAAAGTCCTTTGCATGGCATGCAAAGAGCTGTCCAAGGCATAGAAGGAAGAAAACGGTTTTTCTAATCACCATTTTAGCAGCGCCTTTCCGTAGATCTTCTCCCTCTTCACCAATCCAAACTCTTCGTACCGAGAATCAAAACTACGAAGATGATCTCCTGTGACAAAGAAATATCCTTGAGGAACAACGTCATGAGACAGAGGTGTGAGAGGCTGCCCTTCTTTGCTTTGCGTCAAGAGAGGAAGGGTGATGGCAAAAGCTCCATTTTGTGTTTTGAGAATCAGGTGAGTTTTATCTTGGATGATGTAATCTCCTGGAAGCCCTACAACACGTTTGGTAAAGATATAATCACCTACATAGTGAGGTGTATGACCTTGAATAGAAACAATGTCTCCTCGCTTGATTTTGGTGCTTTTAAGCATAAGAAGATACCGCACATCATCTAAACTCTCGGAAACATTTTCAAGAAGCTGTGTATAGGTCCCAAGAGTGGTTAAAATGAGGCAAAAGATTCCTATTCCGATCACTGCTTTCTTTATTCGGGGTCTCATAAAGGAACCTTTGCTATCATTTGAATAGCTTCTTTGAGGCTAAATCCTTGGCTTACAAGATTTTGAACAGCTGTAAATTCTTCAGCCTTGGTGGAGTAAAGAACCTTTGAAAAGTCATCAAGAAAGAGCCTCCCCACAGCAAACCCCTTAGGGCCCTTAATCATAATCTCGGCGTATTTGCCTTGTTCCGTATGAAGGGACCGCAGAGTACGTTCCATGGCTGGATCCATACTTAAACGTTTTGAATTCTTAAGCAGTTCAATGGATTCATCCTTTTGAGAAAGAAGACACATCCAGTCCGAGTTATCAAAAGCAGCTTGAGCTCCAGGAGTTGCATAAAAGTCATTGACGGATTGAGTGCCAACAACAAGGCCCCCAAAGTACTTACGAAGACGCCTTGCAGCCGTTTCAATAAAAACGTCAGATTGAGCGCCTCTTAACATATCCCACGCTTCATCAAGGATAAGACAACTGGGGGTTTTACGGTCTCCCATATAAATAGAATTGGTAATTTGAAGAATGACCATTTGAACAATGACTGATTGGAGGTCTTTTCGTTCTTTCAGCTCCTCCATCTCAACGACAACCAAATTATCAGAAAGGTCGATATTGGCTTCTCCATTAAAGAACCTTCCATAAGACCCTTTTTCTGTGTAAGGACGTAAACGCTTTCCTAATGTGACAGCAATGCGATCGGGAAGTTTGAGAAGAACATTCGCCACATCCGTAATAGTGGCCTTGTTTTGCTTTTCATTCCAAGCTTCTTGAAGGGCTTGTTCCAGGTAAGTATCTTCTAAATCAGTGGTGCCTTCTTTAGGAGCTGCCATGAGAGAAAGAATGGGTTTCAGCATCGCTAAACCATCAGAAGCCGCTTCAGCGTCATGAGAGGGGAGAGAAGAAAAAGGATTAATACAAATGGGAGACCCTCTTAGAGGGGAATGAGTACTAAACTCTACAAAGGTGCCCTTAAGAAGCTTGACCGTCTTTTCGAAGGAACGGCCTACATCTAAAACAAAGACCCGTCCTCCCATACCCAGTATGCTAGTCAACAGCTCTTGCATAAAGACAGACTTACCTGACCCCGACCTTCCAACAACACAGGTATTGTAATTGCCTTCGTTGTTATCAAAGGGCGACCAATAAAAGAGCTGTCCTCGCCTTCCAGTCAGCATCATGCCGGGAGACTTCGTTCCTTGCCATTCCCCTTGAATGGGCATGAGGTTAGAAGGCTCATGACTCAAAGTTGTTTTTGTTTTTTTAAAGGTTTTGCTATCTTCAACCGCTCCTTCTCCCCAGGCCATAGGCAAACAACTTAAGAAGGATGGGAGTTGGAGATACTTGTCTAATACCAGCTCCCATCGTTGAGAGCGGTAAAGATTAAAGAGGGTTTGTTCTTCTCGAGCAATCTGATCAGGAGAATTTAAGAGTCCAACCTGAAAGCGGGTTCGAACAAGCCGTTGTCCTTCCTCAAACTTCTCTCGTACATAAGTCCACTCTTCAGCTTCTTTCTTTAAAGAAGGCACATATTTAGCAATAGGGCTGGCCGCTTGTTTTTCAACGTTGCCGCATTTAGCCAGCATTTTTGTTTTAAGGGTCTTTTCATTGCAAATATGAACGCCATAAGAGAGAAAAAAGCCTCCTTGAAAGCGCAGAAATTCCTCAAAGGGATCAC
>JAKFXB010000083.1 GCA_021731585.1 Alphaproteobacteria bacterium | reverse complement strand
AGATATGTCATCTATACTTTTATCAAATCGACTCACTCGCTCAGCTTGATTTTTAGGAGCATTGATCGCAAGAAGAGCTTTGCGAGTAAGATTGTCTAAATCTCGATCATCATAGGGATAACGGGAAATTCCGAAATGTATTTCGATAAAGAAAGGGATATTTTTAATTTGATAGGATTGTTGCGAAACAATTTCACAATTTTTTAAGATTTCAGAAACATTACTCTCTTCTGGAACCAATATGGCAAATTGATGGGGTTGAAGAACCCCTAAGATTCCTTGTTTGCCAACAGCTTCTTTTAAATCTTCAGAAAATTCTTTTAAGAGTGTCCTCGTTCCTTCTGTCCCTAGTGCTAGTTCAATGTCACTTATTTGAAAAAGTTCAATGACAACAATTATGCAACTTTCCTTGGAATTGTTGATAATCCCTGAAAAACTTTGAACAAGCCCACTAAGGTTTGGTAAGCCAGTCAAAGGATCTGTTATTTGCTTGAGTTCCAATTCCTCTAGATAAGCTCTGAAAATAGAGGAGCCTATGCCGGCAACTGCGCCCACAAGGGTAAAAAAACCCATGCGCAAAGCCCATACGAAAAAGGGTTGGATAAGATCATATGCATGAATTGATGGCATAAAAGGGCTCATTAAAAAGCCTGCAACAATACCCGCAAATATGCCGCCCCTCACTGAAAAAAGAAAACCCGACAAAATAATGGGGAGATAGAGGATATGAAGGTGAACAAATTGAGTGCCCCCTGCAGCTTCGACAATGGCATACACCGAAATAAAAATAGCAACCATCAATAATACAATTAAGTACTTCGTTCGTCTATCTGGAAAAATAATATATTTATATAGATCAAAATAGTTCATTTTTGTTTCCTGCTGCTTGTAGTTCTAAATATAAAATTCGAAAACCTCTCTCCCGAAAATACAAAATAATATACATCAACCCATTATTTGAGTTAAAATTACCTCAATTTCTTCGGTGATTTCTTCTTGTCTTAAGGTATTCATTTGATGGGTGAGCTTTAAACATTTTTTTTCTAATTTAGAAATTGCCCCGTTTAAGTGATTTAATCGTTGATAATTCTCTGCTATTAAGGATTGATAGAAAATGTCGTATAAAACAGCAAATAAATAATTCTCCAGAAACTGAGATAAGAATTCTTCTGGGGGTAAATTAAGAAGTGGTGCAAAAGTTGATGATGTACTTTTTTGTTCGCGCACTTTTGTAAAAGGGGAAAAGCTCTTTGTGATGATGTGATTATCTATCATTTTATTGTAAATGATATGAAAGTTTCCAAAAGAGGGACTTATTGAGTTTTCTTCTAGAAAGGAACTTAGAGAAGAAATAACAGTAGGTATTTCCTCAGCTACACTGGGTCCCTCCATTTCCTTTGTTACTTGAAATTCATCTGCTAATTTCAGAATTAACCGACGCCCAATAGCAACTATTTGAGTATTGCTTTTCATCTCATTAAGCCATTGATTCATGATATTTTTATTAAAAGTACCGCAAAAACCTCTTTCAGAGCCAATTAAAATATAAACTGGGGGGCTTTCTATGGGGAAAGAGGGTAATAAAGGGTAAAAATTGAAGAAATCTGTGCCAACATCTTCTAAGGTTTTTACAACATGTTCTTGGTTTGTCAAAAATTTCGTGAGTTTATTAACTTCAATGAATGAAAGATTTTTCATAGCGGTCATAATATCGCCAATTTCCGTTAAGGAATGGATATAATGCTTAAGTTGGGAGCGTTTTGTCATAAACATCCAATCCAATGCTTCTCAGCCAAGATTTTACAGCCCTCTGCCATTCTGTTCGCGGGCTAGAAAGTGTCAGATGACTTGTTTGTGTTCCTTCCTCCAACTTTTTTAGGAGATTTGGGATGTTATCAAGACTGATTTCATTTAATAGGTTATCGTTATAAGCTACTAACCAAGCCATTTGAAGTTCTATGGGTAAGGGAGAAAGTCGATCTTGCTTAAACACTTCACGCAGGATTCTCCCTTTTTGTATTCTTTTTTGCATAGAGGCTTCGATTTTTGCGCCAAATCGAGTAAACACTTCCAGTTCTAAAAATTGTAAATAATCGAGTTTCATTTTCCCCGCTTCCTTTTTAATGGCCGGATGCTGTGCTTTTCCTCCTACACGCGAAACAGATTTCGAGATGTCAATGGCGGGAAGAAAACCATCAGAAAATAACTTCTCATCAAAAAAAATTTGACCATCTGTTATAGAAATTACATTTGTTGGGATATAGGTCGCTATTTCTCCTTCCTTTGTTTCAATAATAGGAAGTGCGGTCATGCTTCCTCCCCCTTTCTCTGAAGAGAGTTGGGTTGATCTCTCGAATAAGCGTGCATGTAAATAAAAAATATCTGCGGGATAGGCTTCACGTCCGGGGGGTCTTCGCATGAGCAGAGACAGTTCGCGATAACTGCTCGCATGAGAGGTTAAATCGTCATAAACAACTAATGTGTCTTGGCCTGCTTTCATCCAACTTTCGGCAATAGTGCATCCTGAATAGGGGGCGAGATATTTTAACCCCGGAAGGCTAGCCGCTTCTGCAACGACGATGGCGGTAAAATCTAAAGCATGAGCCTCTTTTAATAATTGAATCGTATTCATGACACTTGAACGTTTTTGACCAATGAGTACATAGACGCACCGCACATTTTTATCTTTTTGATTAATAACAATATCAAGTGCAAGAGAGCTTTTACCTAAGCCATTATCTCCTATCAATAATTCTCGTTGACCCTTTCCAATAGGGATTAAATTATCGAGAATTTTATTTCCTGTATAAAACGGTCTTGTGACAAAATCTCGATCAATGATCGGGGGAGATAAGATGTCGATTTTACTTTGATCCTTACACCGAGGCTGTTCTAACCCATCCAAGGGATAACCTAAAGGGTCAAGCACACGCCCGAGGAGTTCATCTCCAACGGGTATGTGTAAGGATGAATGGGAATGGAGAACAATTGTCCCTGCTGTTAGGTTCTCAGTTTGAATGAGTAAAGATGCACCTACGAGGTCTTCCTCAAGCTGAAAGACCATTGCACGACTTCCATCTTCTAAATAGAGAATTTCATCTATTGAAGCTGAAGGTAATCCTTTAATCCAAATAATTCCATCACCCACAGACACGACCGTGCCTTGCTCTGATAAACGCACATTAAATTTATACTCATCAATTTTTTTTCTTTGAGCATAAAGCAAGGAATGAGGCTTATTCTTGGGTTGGCTCACGAATCACCTCAGTAAAAAATTTTAATTCATCCTGTAAATTAGCTTGAAGAACCATAGAGCCGATTGTGACGCACAACCCTGCTAAAAGGTTGGGATTGCGATCAAAAGTAACACCAATTTTTTTCTTATCAAAAAGGTTAGAGAAATGATTTAAAATAATTTGTCCCTGTTTTTTGTTTAAAGGATAGGCACTTTCTACAAGAATAGGAATTTTTTTATCAGAGAATTCTAATTCTAATTTTTGAAACTGTTCTTTCGGAAGATGCGGAAGAACTTCAATAAAAACTGAAACTACCTTTTCCTCTAACTCTTTATCAGCAAAAGTTTTTAAAAATTTAGTAGAAAATTGTGCAGCGAGTTCCAGAGCTTCTCTTAGATTGGTTTCAATTTGCTTCTGAATGCGACGCCTTTCTAAACTCTTTATCCTTTCTTTTTCTTTCATCAAACTCTCTTTGAGAGCTTCAAGCTTTTTATATTTCAGCTCTTCCATTTCTTGTTCTAAGACTTTCTTTTTCTCTTCTTTTTCATCCTCCCAATATTTTACCCGATTCTGGTATTTTTTTTCTAATTCCTGAGCTTCATTTTTTAATTGCTCAGCTTTATCAAGTGATTGCTGAATTTCCTGTTTACGTTGAGAAATAACCCTTGTTATGGGGGCATAAAACAATCGCTTTAATACCCACAAGAGTATTAAAAAATTTATAATTTCTATAAAAAACGTAGACCAATTAAATTGCACGGTATTCTCCTTACTTGGTTATTAAGTAAGCAAGTAAGGGGTTTCTGAAGAGAATGATCAGCATGATAACCAAACAATAAATGGCTAAGGATTCAATCATTGCTAAGCCAATAAATAAGGTGCGTGTAATAGATTTCTCCGATTCAGGCTGTCTGGCGAGTGCATCCAATGCATGGCTAATAGCACGCCCCATAGCTAAGGCGGGCAACATTGTTCCTAATGCAATACCAATTACCGCAAAAATCGTTGATCCCAGCGTAAATAAAGTCATATCAGTCATTTTAATTCTCCTTTTTCTTCTTTTTCTCTTCTAAGTTCTTGAGCTTGAATACCACCAGCAATATAAATCAAAGATAACATGCCAAAAATATAGGCTTGGAGGATAGCCTCAATGATAT
>JAKFXB010000128.1 GCA_021731585.1 Alphaproteobacteria bacterium | reverse complement strand
CTTATAATTCAGATATTTTTCACTGTATGTAAAGATGTATTGATTTTGCTTTCGTTCCAATTTTCCCACAAGGATACGTGTTGAACGCCGCTCTAAGAAGACATTAATTCCGATGACTTTAGAATAATCAAGTTTATAAAACATTATCCATCTCCTGATATTGTCTCTTAATAAAATTCAGGAATGCATTTTTTCTTTCTTCAGAAATAAAAGAAGATTTGATTAACGAGCTTAGTGTTTCATAATCCAGGCTAGCCTTAAACTTTTGAATTTCCTCACCATAACCAAGACGCATAAATTCTTTGACATAATCTTCCATCATTGGCTCTTGTGTGAATGAAGTTGCGATAGCGCATTTTGGAGAATGGGAGGCAGCAAGAAATTCTGCCATGGCAAAATAAGAGGGATTATCATAGGAAGGCGCTAGAATGTATCCATTAACCGTAGAGATCAAAGCAAGGTTGCGACCATGACGATCATGATTGCCAATAAGAGCGTCAAATAAGCAAATTTTTATAAATTTTCGTATTTCGGAGAGTCTACCGGTTTGTTTTTCGATGATCTTCAAGAGAACCTCTAAGGTGAACTGATCATTTTTCGTCAAAAAATGCCAAATATGTTCCAAGTTAGAATCTTTATAATCTTGCATGAAATTATAGCTTATGAAAGAATCTCTCTCATTAAACAAACAAATAAGGTGGCTTTTCGGAATATCGAGCTCTAAAGTCTTTCCAATTTGATTGCATAGATATTCACTTCTTGCGAGCTCCGGATACTCACGGGATAATTTCAAAATATAGTTTTTCTTTCCAAGCTCCGCCGAGTACTTTTCAAATTTTCCATGAAAAAAGCTTGTATTGTGAAAGTGCTTTTCCTCTTCATCATTGCTTGTCTCTCTTCTAAGAACCAAGTTCTGAAAATCATCCTCTTTATCAATGAGATTAAACCATTCCTTAAAACACTGTTTGTGAAGCCCATGTTTTTGTTGAGTAACTTCTGTATCTTTTTTGCATTTAAAACATATATTCATGAGTGTCTTCCTCTAAAGCTTTATCACTAAGGTATAAGCCCAAACAATACGATGTCAATTAACATCACAATTAATTCGATATTATATTATATCGTTTTTGAATTATCAAATCAATAAATGCGTTTTTGTAGATCCAAACCGCACCTCAAACTTGGGGTTCCAAACATGAGTTTAACATTTTTGGGATCCAAATATTTTGAGTGTATGCTTGTTTAAAATCCCTTTTCATTGACTAATACTCTTTCTCTATCCTTTGACCAACCTTGCTCCCAAATAGCTCTGCTGCGTGTCGTAAAGGCTCGTCCGCCAAATGAGCATATCTCTGAGTTGTTGAAGCTTGTGTATGCCCCAAAAGCTTTCCAACAATGCTTAGACTGAGTCCACTTGAAACCAAATGAGAGGCATGAGTATGGCGCAAATCATGAATGCGAACATTTTCCAACTTTGCTTCTTTAAGAACCGTTTTCCAGAATGTTTTAATTTCTTTTAAAGGCTGTCCCTCAATACGACCAGGAAAAACATAAACGGATCCCTTAGGTGTTCGCTTTTTTACAATTTGTAAAACCTCAACGGCTTTTTCTGAAAGAGGGAGATGCTCCTTCTTCTTTTGCTTCGTTAAATGAGAAGGTTTTGTCCAAACCCCTTTTTCTAAATCAAACTGATCCCAAGTAGCTCCCAGAGCTTCTCCTTTGCGAGCACCTGTAAGAATAAGGAATTTATAGACATAAGCCGTCATGCGATCAGAATGGAGATCTAAAACTTCCCATAGTCGATCAAGTTCACCTTGATCAAGCCATCGATCACGTTTTTCTTCTTGGTACTTTTGAATATTGGTTGCAGGGTTATCGTCTCTCCATCCCCAAGCAATGGTAAGATTAAACATTTTAGAAAGAAGTCTCAAGGTATGGTTGGCCTTATAAGGAGTGGTTTGAAGATTCTTATGAATTGTTTCAATATCTCGACGTGTTACATAGGATACTTTTAGGCGTCCTAAGGCTGGAAGTATAACGTTTTTAAGCAGTCCTAAATCTCCTTTTAAACTATTAGGTCTTTTTTTGTAGCCATGTCTTTCAACATAATTGAGAGCTAGATCCTCCATTGTTGGCAAGAGAGTAACGAGCTTTTTTTGTTCTGTTGGGTCTTCGCCATGAGCTACTTGGCCTAATCTTTTTTTTGCTAAGTCTCGAGCTTCTTCTGTTGTAACGATGCCATGAACACCAATCTTAAGTCTTTTCTTAATGCGATCGGAATTTCTATATTCGATGCAGTATGTTCTTCTTCCGCTTGGTAAAACTATAAGACCAAACCCTTTGAGTTCTGAATCCCATAATTTTAAAGTTTTTTCTGAATCTGGATTAATTGCTTCTACAAAACGTTTTGTAAATTTTGGCATCTTTCTTCTCCATTGCATTGTCACAATTATAGCTTTTCTTTTTTAAAATGTCACCATATTGTCACCTGGCGAGATCAATTTGAGGGGTATTTTGAGAGAGTGTTGAGGTATATTTCAGTAAGAGAAGGACCTTCTAGAGACAAGTCAGGGGTTGACAAAAATGAGGATTTTCAATGGCGTACCCGAGAGGATTCGAACCTCCGACCTCAAGATTAGGAATCTTGTGCTCTATCCTGCTGAGCTACGGGCACCTCTTCTTTTTATACAGAGACTATCAAAAAGGTGCAAGCTCAGGGAGACGGATTTGCGATAGCACCTTTAGTAGGAGCATAATAAAAAATTTACCTTTTTTTAAATAAAAAAAATATAATATTATTATATTAATAATTAAAATTAAATAAAATTAATGAATAATTTAATGGTATTATCTATCTTTTTAGCTAAAATCATCGGACTTTACCTTGTCATCATCAGTGCTGCGTTTATGCTTAAAGCGGACGAATTCAAACCCATGATGTTAGATATGCTTAAAAATCCAAGTCTTGTATTGTTTAGCAGTATTTTAGCTCTTATTTTTGGGATACTCATCGTTGTCAGCCATAACATTTGGGACATGGATTGGAGAGTCATCATCACAATATTGGGATGGCTTACCCTCTTGAAAGGAGTCATGCGGCTATTTTACCCTGAGTTTGTCATGAAAAAAGTAACAAAGTGTGTGGAAAATAAAGCATCCTACACCATAATGATGCTTATAACCCTCTTTATTGGTTTAGTTTTGCTCTACTTTGGCTATATGTAGGTTAGCTATTTAGCCAACAGATTCTAAATCTTCCTCAGCCTTTAGCCAGGCTTCTTCTGCAAGAGACAAATCTTGCTCAAGCGTGTGCTGAGTTTTCATGAGCTGACCAAGGGATTCAGAATGATGAGTGTAAAGGTCCGGATCACTTAGCTCTTCTTTGATTTTCTCGAGAGAAATCATCAAAGCTTCCACCTTAAGTTTGGCTTCGTAAGCATTTTTTTTCAAATCAGCGTTGATCTGAGGAGCTTGTTTTTTCTTTTGACCCTTGGGAGCTCCCACATCCCCTTTTAAAATCATCCGTCGATAGTCTTCTAAATCTCCTTCAAAGATTGTAACTTTATGATCCGCTACAAGCCATAATCGATCCATAGTAGAAGCCAGCAAATCCCAATCATGGGTAATTAAAATAACTGCCCCTTGAAAATCATTGAGAGCCATCATGAGGGCTTGCCGAGAGTCCATATCAAGGTGGTTCGTGGGTTCATCTAAAACAAGAATATTTGGCTTTTCCAAACAAATCAGGGTGAGATTTAATCTGGCCTTTTCTCCCCCTGAAAGGTTTCTCACCTTAACATCTGCCTTCTGCCCCATAAGCCCAAAGCCGGCCAAAAGAGACCGCGCTTGCGTTGGCGATAAGTTTGGTGACTTACGGAGTACGTGCTCAAAGCTGGTTGCTTCAAGGTCAAACTCCTCAACTTGATGTTGCGCAAAATAACCTACCTTTAATTTTTTCGAGTGGGAGATCTCTCCTGTTTGAGGTGAAAGCCTCCCGGAGATAAGTTTGGCGAAAGTTGACTTTCCGTTTCCATTGGCTCCCAAAAGAGCAATGCGATCTTCCGCATCAATGCGCTGTGACAAGCCCTTGAGAATGCTGATTTCGGGAGAATATCCAACGTTAACATGATCTAAAACAATCAAAGGAGGCGCTAATTTTTCCGGCTGGGGAAAATCAAAGCGAACCTCCGGATCATGCATAATATCAGGAAGTGACTCCATCCTTTCAAGCGCTTTCAGACGACTTTGCGCTTGCTTGGCCTTGGTTGCCTTTGCCTTAAAACGATTGACGAAAGCCATCATGTGCTTACGCTGGGCTTCTTGCTTGACATGTTGAGCTTTTAAGGATTCTTGTTGGGCTTTCCATGTTCGCTCAAAGGTATCAAAATTACCTCCATAGGACTGA
>JAKFXB010000044.1 GCA_021731585.1 Alphaproteobacteria bacterium | reverse complement strand
ACAGGATCTAGGCTGAATATAAAAGAGGGGGTAGTCTTTAAGTTCATGAATAAATCGTTGAACATTGCTATGAGAAGTAGACGAATGGAGATGATCTAAGGCATCTGCAACCCACGGTTTGTCCTGCTCTGTAATCTCAATCCCCATTGACATCCACGGCAAAGAAAGAATCAGGCTCTTTCCGCCCTCCGTCCAGTCAATAGAAAGTTTCTCATGTGGAATATAAGCCATTTTTCAACAGCTCCTTTTCTTTTAATGTAGACTTCCAGTTAAAATTTTGCAAGAAAAATTAGTTAATTTTTTATTAAGATTGATTAAAAGCAAGGAAACTCATATAAAAAAATAATAAACAAAGAGAAAAGTTTTAAAAAGCTACTAATGTTTTTGAGGATTTCTCTAAGGAGGTAGAAAGAGTGACTTTTAATGTTTTTAAAAAATATCCTCAAGGATTTAGCGCTTTATTTTATACCCAAGCTTGCTTTAATTTCGGTTTTTATGGATTAAAGTCCATTTTTATTCTTTATGTTATTACCCAGTTTGATTTATCTGAAAAAGAAGCCATTAGCCTTTTTGCCTCCTTAATGGCTTTATCCTATGCAACGTCCATTATTGGAGGATGGGTCGCTGATAATGGTTTAGGAACGAAGAACGCCATCATTCTCGGAGGAGTTCTTCAAGCCGCTGGAATTTCTTTTTTAATGTCCACATCACAAGAGTTCTGCTTCATCGCTTTGGCGTTAATTAGTTTAGGTTCAGGTTTCTTTAAACCTACCCTTTCTACGTCAGTTGGAATGCTCTTTGAAAATCCTAAAGATTCTCAAAAAGATAAAGCCTACTCTACTTTTTACCTTGCCATGAACCTGGGTAGCTTTATAGCGCCGCTCCTTTGCGGGTTTATCAGTAAAGCTTATGGTGGCTATTACAACAGCTTATTACTTATTATTGTGACACTTGCAGGAGGCGTCTATCTTTTTTACGAAAAAATCTATTTTAAACAAAGAAAAGAAGATGCTAGCCTTGCGAATATGATGTTCTCTCATCCAGCTTTTGTAGGGGGATTTATTGCTATCCTTCTTCTCTTTCTCTACCTCATATTTAAGTATCATAGCTCTTTTAATCACTTGATGAGTGTTATTATCTTGGGGAGCATATTGTATTTTAGCAGAATATTTTATTTATCTGATGCTCGAGAAAAGAAGGATTTATTAAGCATTCTTTTTTATATACTGCTTTTCACGATATTTTGTTCTCTCTTTGAGCAGGCGGGAAGCTCACTTATGCTGTTTTTTGATAAGGCAGTTGATCGACAAATTTTGGGGGTTGAATTTCCTGCAGCCGCATTGCTTTCTCTAGGACCTATATTCGTTCTCATGTTTGGCCCTTTATTAATTTTGTTCTCAGAGAAAATCCTCGAAAAAAATAGAAAGATAGATGGCTTAATCAAGCTTGGAATTGGTTTTTTATTAACAGGGCTTAGTTTCTTGATTTTAGCTGTAAGCTCGAGTGGAGATAATGATCTGGCTTCTCCCTATTGGATCATAGGAGCCATTTTTCTTCAAACCATTGGAGAACTTTGGATTGTCCCGATTGGTTTTTCTAATATTTCAAAGTTATCACCTCCTCGTTTTCGAAGTCTGATGATGAGCTTTTGGCTCATGGCCATTGCTTACGGTCATTATTTTGGGGGATTTATTGCTCAATTCTCGATAGAAGATACTTTGCCAAATGAACCTTCCTTAACCCATTATCAAATGTTTTTCTTGAGTCTTTCGATCGTTCCATGCTTTATTGCCGTCTTCTTATTTTTTTACTATTATATCAAGCAGCATCTTAACTTAAAGAAGGTCGATGTCGGCATTTGACGAGATGCGGGCAGCAAAACCTAGTGATTTTAACTCTTTCATAATGCGCTCAAGGTGGAATTTTCCGCGTGTCTCCAACATGATTTCAATTTCGGCCATTTTTATGGGAATTTCATAAAGGAGACGCTGATGTTTAACCTCTAAAATATTTCCTTGATGCCTTGCAATGGCACCAACAATCTTTTCTAAAACACCAGGAACATCCTCAACATCCAAACGCAAAAGGGTTAAGCTCCCTTCACGGAGTTGTCCCCGTACCATAAGAGAAGAGAGAACCCGACCATCAATGTTACCGCCCGTAATGATAATACCCACATTTTTCCGTTTAAAAAGGGTTGAATTATGTAAGAGGGCCGCGATTCCAGCAGCTCCCGCCCCCTCAACAACAAGGTTAGCTTTGCGGGCGAGAATATCTACCGCATGCTCAATTTCTTCTTCTGTGACAATTTCAATTCCTTGAAGGAGGTCTTTCAAAATCGCCTGAGGAAGCTTTCCTGGGTGCTTAACAGCGATGCCATCAGCGAGAGTGGCTTCACCTTTCTTTTTGTCCTTTGTTTTATAGAGGGCTTGGGACATAGAAGCATATCCCTCCACCTCAACCCCATAAACCTGCAGGGCCGGCTTTAAAGATTTTGCAGCAAGAGCAACCCCTGCACAAAGGCCTCCTCCTCCAATGGGGGCAATAAGAACGTCTAGTTCTGGATATTCTTCTAACATTTCAATGGCAATTGTGCCTTGGCCTGCAATAAGCTCTGGATCATCGTAAGGATGAATAGGAAGTAACTTTTCCTTCTGCGCAATTTCTTGAGCCACGGAATTGGCCTCTTCAAGCGTTCTCCCAGCAAGAACGATGCGGGCGCCCCATTCTTCCGTATGTCCAATTTTCGTTGGAGGTGTATTGACTGGCATCACAATGGTTGCAGGGATATGTAAAGCTTGGGCGTGAAAAGCTACAGCTTGCGCGTGGTTGCCTTTTGAAGCAGCAATAACCCCTTGGCGTCTTTCTTGGATTGAAAGATTTTTTAATTTTATATAAGCGCCTCTTTCCTTAAAGGAACCTGTTTCTTGAAAGCTTTCCAATTTCAAAAATACCTTTGTATTAAAAAGACGTGAAATGGCAGGGGAATAAATAGTAGGGGTTTTAAGGATGATATCTTGAAGAAGAGCTTGAGCCTTTTGAATGTCAGCAAAGGTTGGTATCATTTTTTCTCCTTTAAGGAACCATAACCGTATATTTTCCTGGCTCCTCAATATGTATTAAGCCCGCCCACGCACACATAATCGTTGCGGTTTGATCGAGAGCTGGCCCTTCTGTTACAATCACATCTAAAGCCTCTGTAAGCCACGGATCTACGATTACGGGAATACAGGGCATAGGCGTGAGTATACCAAGAGCGGCAATGGTAGCAGCTAAGACCTCGGGATTTGCAAGGGAGGTACACATGCCAAAGGGAAGAATATTGACAAGAGGAATCATGTCAGTAATATTTCCCATCAGCATGGTTTCTGCAGTCACTGTCCGATCAGGAAGAACGGTTAAAGGTGTTGGGATCATTCCAAAAATACATTTGATAAGGGAAAGTTCCCCAACGACCGCAAGACTCATCTTTCAATGCCTGTCGACATAGGGTTTCCGCTCTGGTCAAAAAATTGTGGTTTACGGACAAGCCTTCCACGATCAAAGACCATGACTTGATAAATGCGCCCATTTTCATGAAAGACGCGGAACTCCCCTTCCTTCTTTCCTTCCCTATAAAGACCTGTTTCCAAAAGAGCCCCGCTGGGATAATAGGCGAGCGTTGGGCCCTCTAGGACACCGTTTTGATAATGAAAAATCCGTTTCACACGACCTTGAGAATCATAAGCAATGGACGTCCCATTCTTCTTACCATTTTCATATTGAATGCGGGCGCGCAACATCCCTGCCTCATCGTAAATAACACTTTCTCCATCCTGCTTCCCTTCATTAAAGGTTGTATGCATTGCCAAAGTTCCATTTTTATAAAATTCGGCAAGACCATGGGCCGTTCCTTTTTTATAGCGAAGATTTTCCTTCAATTTTTGAGAGCTATCGTAGCGCCGCGCCTCTCCATGCAGCACCCCTGCTTCAAAAGGCAAGTGAGCTACAAGTTTGCCTTCCTCATTATAATGTTCTTCAATCCCATGAAATTTTCCCTCAATTCTTTCACCCAAAACTTTCTTTGTAGCTGATTTTATTTCCTTTTCCTTTTCAAGCAATTGATCTTGGGACTCTTCAGCTTCTAAAATTTCGTTTTCGTTTTCTTCATCCATTGAATTATCCATTAAGTAAAATTGTTGCACCCGTCACATCAACTGAAGCTGTAGCCTTAATCCCCACAGTTCCTCCACCTGAAATACTAACGGCTCCTCCTGCATTGACAGATGTGTCTGAAGCAGACGTCAAAGTAGCTTCCGCTCCTGATTTTAAACTCATTTCTCCTCCCGACGAAACGTTAACAGCCTCTCCTGCATCGATAGTTGTATCTGCAGCAGACGTCAAAGTGGTTTCTGCCCCAGATTTCAAATTGATTCCTCCATCCGCACTTACATT
>JAKFXB010000016.1 GCA_021731585.1 Alphaproteobacteria bacterium | reverse complement strand
CGTGAAGCCTCTGGTCTCTTAAAGTTTTGGGAGCTTTCTCATGTTGAGCTTATTTCTTCTTTATATGCCATAGAAGAGGCCAGACGAAACTTAGCCTCTAATCAACAAGATCGACTTAAAGAAATTCTTAAAGGCGTAAGAGAGATTGATTGTTGTTATGAAAGAATTGTCCTTCCAAAGGCTATAAAAATTAATGCCAAAGATGAGCCCATCCTCAAAGCTGCAATTTCAGCAAAAGCAAACTTTCTCATCACAGGTGATATGAAGGATTTTGGCAAGTTCTATGGAGAAAGCATAAGGGGCGTTCTTATTCTTCCTCCAGCAGCTTGCCTCAATAGCAAAACAACAATTCAAACCTAGCCCCTTTTCTTTGAAAGGTGTATACTTAAAATAAAATGAGAGGGGTTATGACCAAGGTCCTATTCGTTGATGATGAACCCGATATTGAGCTTTTGACCAAACAAAAGTATCGCAAGCAAGTTGCTGAGGGCGTTTTTGACGTTTTATTTGCCTTGAATGGAGAAGAAGCCCTTCAGGTCATCAAAAAAAACCCCGATCTTGAGGTGGTGGTCACCGACATCAACATGCCGCAAATGGATGGCCTTGTTCTTCTTGATAAGCTGAAAGAAGCCAACCCCGCAATCAAGACTATCGTTGTCTCTGCCTATGGAGATACAAACATGTTACGTGCCGCCATGAATAAGGGCGCTTATGATTTCGTAACCAAACCCATTAACTTTACAGAGCTGGGGACCCTTATTGAAACAACCCTTGGATTATGTAGAAATACAAAAACACCTCTCTACACCTATCAACTTTACCTTGCGGCTGCATTCCCTCCCCGCTTGGATCTTAATTACCCTCATCAACGAGCCATACTCTTGTGGGATGCTTTTGAGCTGAACAAGGAGCACCTAATCGCCTTTGGTGTTTCGGTTTTGCCCTCCCCTATTCCCAGCGAGCTTGCCATTAGCATAATTCATGGGCTTTTACGCACATCTTTGCAAGAAGATCTCGAGCTTTCTTTGGAAGCGTTTGAGAAAAAGCTTTCTCTTGCTAACCCTTCTTTGAAGGCACACATTCTCATCAGCCAATATCACAAAGGCACCCATGCGTTTTCTTTTCGAACCAACGGTGAATTTAAGGTTACTCATAGAGTAGGACAGGACGAAGCCTCTCTAAATCCGTCGCAGACGGCTCTTTTAAATTTAGGAGATGTGGTTACATTGGAAGAGATGGCCTCAGGCACATCTCTCTCCCTTTCCTGCCTTAAATAATCTTAACGCCCAACAAGTTCCTTTTTGAATTCAACTTCATGACGCAATTTCCAAATTCCCAAAAGGTTTGTCAGCACCAAAAGTCCGCCTGAAAGCCCCATGATTGTGCCCGCATGGCCCGAGTCTAAAAAAGAAAAACCAGTAAAGGCGGATGCGGCAAAAATAAAGTAGCCAATGCGCCCTCCCCGCGGAAAGAGCCACTGGGCGGCTTTTTCTCCCACTGCCAAATAAGCAATGATTGTCGTGTATCCTGCGATAAAAATAAGAATTGCCATAAAGACATCGGAATAGGGAAAATAATGAGAAAAGGCGGAAGATACAGCTTGCGACTCATGGATATCCGTCTTCCAGTAGCCCGTTAAAAGAACCACGAGGACACTCAAGGTACAAATTAATGCATCCGTTGCCACCCCAAAAATGGAAAGGCAGGCTTGAGTTCCTGGATCACGGGCCTTCGATTCACTTTGAATGATGGAATCATAACCCACCCCCAAATCTCCAGAATAAACCGCCCTTGCCGTTCCCCACTGGAGGGCTGCGATCATGCTACTCCCCGCAAACCCTCCCACCGCCGCATGTCCTGTAAAGGCAGATACAAATACGTCCTTGAAAATATGAGGCAATTCAGGAATATGAAGCAAGATGATATAAAGACAAAGCCCGATGTAAACGATAATAAAAGGAGGCATCAGGGCCGTTGAAATGTTCGCCAGGCGGCGGATTCCCCCAAACCCGCCGTAAAGAGTGAGAGTTAACACTCCGATTAAAATCAAAGGATAATAGGAAGGAGCAACCGCTGTCAGCGCATTAGTGACCGTTACAAATTGCAAGATTTCAACGCCGTAGATGGCCAAAAAAGCACAGTAAACAATGGGAACAACTTTCGAAAAAAAACGCGTTCGAAAGGCTTTTTGAAGGTAGATCATGGGACCACCATGATGCCCTTGGCGCCCATCATCAACGCGAAATTTCATACCCAAATAAATTTCGGCATACTTTATCAACGTTCCAGAAAAGGCTGCAATCCACAACCAAAAAAGGGCTCCCGGCCCGCCAAGTTTGATGGCGGTAACGACAGCAACAATGTTTCCGAGCCCCACCATACCACCGACAGAGGCAAAATAAACACGAAATGGATTAATGCCATCTCCCCCTTCCGAGGAGCGTTGCACCGCCCGAATGGTACGCACGGGGTGCGCTAGTACACTTAATTGATAAAAGCCTGAGCGAATAGAAAAATAAAGGCCAACAGCCGTAACGATCGTAAATCCTGCATACCCCCAGTAAAAGGATTCGATCGTCCTTAAAACACAAAAAATCGTATCAATTATACACATCACAAAGCTTTCTCACGTCCCAAACGTGGGAGAAATTGAAGGGGACACCTTACCCCTGCTTTTTAAGAAATGCAACTTTAGAAGCCTAATCTTTATAAGAGAGAATAGGGGTGTTTTATATTATGCATTAATAATTTTTCAAATTCGCTTTTAGGCAACGGCCTACTAAAGAAATAACCTTGACCAAATTCACAAACCTGTATTTTCAAAAAGTCGAGTTGAATATGTTGTTCTACCCCTTCAGCAATAACTTTAAGTTTTAATTCTTTTGCCATGGCCAAAATCGCGCGAACAATAGCTTCTCCTTCATCTTCTCGTGAAATATCCTGAATGAAAGATTTATCAATCTTAATTTTATCGACAGGAAACATTTTAAGGTAACTCAGGCTTGAATATCCTGTTCCAAAATCATCAATCACAAGCCCCACTCCTATATCTTTCATAGACTTCATCAAATCTAAATAGACTTGTGCATTTTCCATAATAATACTTTCTGTGAGCTCTAGATCCAAACATTTGGGATCGAGTTCTGTTTCCTCCAAAATCGATTTTAAGACACGCAGAATTTCTCTCTGCTTAAATTGTTGACTTGATAAATTCACGGAAATACAAAAGTCGAGCATAATGCTGTTTTGCCATTTTTTAGCCTCTATGCACGCACACCGTAAAACCCACTCCCCTATAGGCACAATAAGACCTGTATCTTCAGCAATGGGAATAAATTCTTGAGGAGAAATCATCCCTTTTTTTGGATGCTTCCAACGAAGCAAGGCTTCTGCTCCCATCACATTCCCTTTTTTAAGGTCAACAATCGGTTGATAATAAAGCTCGAGCTGGTTTTTTTGTAGAGCCAAATGTAATTCATTTGAAAGTTCGAGAAGGTATTTAGTTCGGGCATTCATTTTTGGCGTATAAAACTTATAGGTATTACGTCCCTCAGATTTTGCATAATACATCGCGCTGTCAGCGTTTTTGAGCAAATCTTCTGCATTCGTTCCATCTTTTGCAAAAAAAGCGACACCAATACTACCGGTAACGGACAATTTGTAATGACTAATAGAAAATTCTTTCTCTAATGTCTGAAGACATTTTTCAACAATGGGTATTACATCTTCTTCTCGTTTAAGGTTCCGCAACAAAATAACAAATTCATCTCCTCCCCAGCGAGCAACCGTGTCACTCTCACGAATACATTCATTGAGGCGCTTTGAGACACTTTGAAGTACTGCATCGCCTAAATTATGTCCAAGACTATCATTGATAAATTTAAAACGATCCAAATCGAAAAATAAAACAGCTGCCATGGTTTTTGCACGCGTTTCTTCCTTAATGGCCTGATTAATACGATCAAGAAGAATGACGCGGTTTGGTAGCATCGTAAGGGAATCATGGGTGGCTTGAAAAATAAGCTGTTTTTCCATCTCCTTACGTTTTGTTATATCGCGAAAGCTGAAGACGCGGCCAATAATTTCACCTCCTTGAATTTGAGGTTTTGTATAGCGTTCAAAAAATTTTCCGTCTTTAAATTCAAGTTCATCCAAGTATTCAACCCAAGGCTCAGAATTATAAAGACGCTCAAGGCTATTAACAAAGCCCTGAGGATCCTTTAATTGATTTAATACAAAATTTACGGCTTCTTTATCGTTTCCAGCCACCAATACGGAGGATGGTATACCCCACATTTGAGCAAATTTTTGATTATGACCTGCAATTCTCCTATTTTCATCCACAACTAAGATACCATCAGCTGTTGCTTCTAAGGTTGCCTTGCTAAGAGCTAAAGACTTCTCCAAATTTTTCCCTTGTTCAAGGTTTTCACTTTCAATCTGTTGGCGCAGACGAATTTCATTTTTTAAATTCTGACGATTTCTATATAAAAAAAACAACATTACTATTGTTGTAATAAATATTGGTATCCT
>JAKFXB010000071.1 GCA_021731585.1 Alphaproteobacteria bacterium | reverse complement strand
TTGTTCATGGAATCGAGAAAATTAAAATCTATGGAGAGTATCTTCCTGTTCGCGCGGAAATTGTGAATCAAGATGCCCTTTCTGCCCATGCTGATTATCAAGAGATCCTAGGGTGGCTCAAAAACTTTAAACGCCCTCCGAAAGAAGTCTTTTTGACCCATGGAGAACCTCTTGCTTCAGACTCACTCCGTCAAAAAATTGAAGAAACCTATAAATGGAAATGTAAGGTCCCTGAATATCTTGAAAGTGTGAACTTGAGCGTAACCG
Source organism: Alphaproteobacteria bacterium (assembly GCA_021731585.1). Classification (GTDB taxonomy): domain Bacteria; phylum Pseudomonadota; class Alphaproteobacteria; order UBA9655; family UBA9655; genus UBA9655. The sequence goes on along the minus strand of JAKFXB010000071.1, from coordinate 4,294 downwards.
TTTGAGGAACCTTTCAATTACCCACAACTCCAGGTTACAATAAGTAACTGCATAAAAAACAAAAAAAGGGGGAGGTATGAGTGAAAGTTTAGCTCATTTAGAAGCTCATAAGGCCATTATTTCTGAAGAAACGTGGTTTGATAGAGAACTGTTTGCTTGCAAATTTAAAGATGTTCGCCTTGGCAAAAGATTTCAAGCGTTGCTTAAGCAACTCTCTAGTGGTATTGGAGAAAGCATTCCTCTGGTTTGTCAAGATTGGGCAAACACTAAGGCGGCTTATCGTTTTTTTTCAAATGATCGGGTGAGTGAAAAAGAAATTTTAGACGGTCACTTTCAGGCAACTTCTACTCGTTTCTCAGCAACAGAAGGACCTATTCTCATACTCCAAGATACAACAGAATTTTCTTATCAACGTGAAAAACCCGATCTCATTGGCTCAATAGGTTTAGTCCCTGCTGGTGGAAAAAATAAAGCTGGACGCTCTGTCTTGCATACGATATGTGGCCTTCTTATGCATGCGAGTCTTGCGGTTACAATAGAAGGACTTCCCCTTGGCTTGGTCGCTGTTAAATTTTGGACACGTAAAAAATTTAAGGGATGTAATGCCCTAAAAAAGAAGATTAACCCAACAAGGTTGCCTATTGAGGAAAAAGAAAGTTTTCGTTGGTTAGAAAATTTAAAACAATCTACCCAACTTTTAAATGACCCAGGGCGCTGTATCCATGTTGGAGATCGAGAGAGTGATATTTATGAGCTCTTTTGTCTTTCCCAACAAGAAAAGACGCACTTTCTTGTAAGAACATGTGTTGATCGTTTGGCTGGAGAAGGAGCACATACGATTGCTAAAGAGATGGCGGAAACAGACGTTAAAGGATTTTATTCCCTTCAAGTAAGAAATAAAAATGGAGAAGAAAGGGATGTTAGTCTTGAAATTAAGTATCATCGAATTAAAGTATTACCACCAATAGGTAAGAAGAAAAAATATCCTGAATTATGGCTTACAGTCATTCACGCGAAAGAGCAGATAGAGCCAAAAGATAGAGAAAAAATTAATTGGAAACTCATAACAGATTTACCAGTTAACTCGTTGGGAGAAGCCATTGAAAAGCTTCAATGGTATGCCATGAGATGGAAGATAGAAACTTTTCACAAAATTCTAAAATCTGGGTGTAAGGCTGAGTCTTCAAAGCTCAGAACAGCAGAACGCCTCGTAAACCTTATTTCAATTTTCTGCATTTTAAGCTGGAGAATTTTCTGGATGACGATGATGAATCGATTTTCTCCAAGTGCCCCGCCATACATCGCACTGACAAAAAATGAAATTTCTTTGCTGGATTGTCTTGTGAAAGACAAAGAAACTCATCTCAGCCAAGATAACAACGCTTTCTCATTACTTAAACAAAATTTCTAAGTTAGGAGGTTATCTTGCACGGGCTTCCGATCCTCCTCCTGGTAATATTGTAATGTGGAGAGGAATGTCCCGTTTGGTGGATATTGAATTAGGATTTAGAATCGCAATGAAAGTTGTGGGTAATTGAAAGTTGAGGAACCACACCTTGCCTACATAATTGTCTCAGAATATAATGCAGCCCTTGTATTTAAGCGACTTTCTTATCTTGGCCGCTTGGAATCTGGTGGGACTGAGGAGGTTTCCAATGATAAGGCAGGAGCTCATGAATTTGTTTATTAGGGTGGGTAGGAATCTTGGCTAAGACGTCAGCCAGATAAGCCAATGGGTCTACATTGTTTTGTTTACAGGTCTCAATGAGGCTGTAGATGGTCGCAGCCGCACTTCCCCCTTGGACACTTCCCATGAACATATAATTTTTTCGCCCCAAGACGACGCCTTTAATGCACCTTTCAGATCGGTTGTTATCAATCTCAAGGCGCCCATCTTGAGTATATACAGTGAGCGCTTTCCAGTTGGATAAGGCATAAGAGATGGCTTGCCCAAGTAAACCTTTCGGAGCCACTTGGGGTTCATAGGTTATCAGCCAAGCATAAATTTTATCCAATTGTAGTTTTGAGAACTTTTGACGTCTTTGCGCGATTTTCTCAGCAATGAGCCCCTTCTCTCGAAACTCCTTTTCCCGTTTGTAAAGGTCTCCGATCATTTCTAAAACTTCTTTCGCAATAGAATTTGGATTGGCCTTCAAGGCTTCAACAAACTTACGCCTCACATGGGCCCAACAGGCCTCAATACATTGAGCTAAATCACTTCCCTCCAGACATTCGTAAAGAGGATTGTAGCTTGAGTAAGCATCAGCTTGAAGATAACCCTTAAAATCTTTTAAGAAAGCTAAAGGGTATTCACTCCCTCTTCCTTCAGCAAAATCATAAATCACAATCGGAAACTTCTTGTTTTCTTTTGAGAGCCCCGTATAGACCCACATATAATTTCTTTTCGCTTGTTTGCCAAGATTTTCTGGTATTTGTTCCCGTAAAGTAGGCATCGTTGTATCATCGCTAAAGATATGACCTATAACCAATAAGTCTTGCTTCATCGCTTCAACTAAAGGAACCAAGCTTACAGCACTTAATCTGACCCAGTTCCACAAAGTAGAACGGTTGATAGGGAGTCCAATACGTGCAAATCTTTGTTCTTGTCGATAGAGGGGAAGATGGTCGGCATATTTATCAACCAGAACTTGAGCCAATAAGTTTGGACCTGGAATCCCCTTTTCAATAGCCTCAAAGGGACCTTTTGCTAAAACAATTGTTTCTCCGCAGCCTCGACAAGCATACTTTAGACGTTTATGCTTTTTCACAATGACCCGAACGGAAATTGTTTCTAACTGCTCCCGCTCTTCAGCTCCAATTTGACTCAAGAAATTCCCACATTTTTCACATGACTTATCATGCTCAGGTAAGTCATGGATCACTTCTTCCCGTGCTAAGTGAGGGGGAAAGGCATTACGCCCTTTGTGATTGTTTCGGGCCGTCTTTTCTTTTTCTTCTTCTTGATTTTGTTTGGGGAAAGATAAGGAAGGATCTCGGAATGGCTCTACTCGGTTGTTGTTCGCGACTTCAACCGTTTTTTTTTGAGCCGCTCAGAACGTTGACCAAACTGAAACCGCCTTAAAACAGCAAGCTCTGATTCGAGATAATCAAGGTGCTCTAAGAAACTCTTAGCCGTTATGACGACCATATCCTGAAGCCCATCAACATCCTTGGGTAATTGAGATTTATCTAATAATAACTCAAATTGTTTTTTCATAAAGAAAAACACTTCCCTATATATTTTACATATATTACCACCCACTATCCTCTGTAAATTAGACCTGCTGCGAAAGTTTAAAATTTAGTAAAAATGTTGTAAAGTATGGGGCCCTCATTGCAAAAAGGTAACCCCATGTCTTTAAGATATAACAAGATTAAAAATCATCCAACAACTTTTCACAGATTATTTGGCCTGTCAGTTGATGAGTTTGAGCGCATTGTCAAAGCTGTTGATCCCCAATGGGAGAAGAGAGTTATCCAACGCTACAAACGTCCTGGAAGAAACAATAAGCTTTCCTTGAGGGAGCAGATCTTAATGCTGCTGTTGTACTACCGTAGCTATACGACCCAGATTTTCATTGGTTTCCTCTTTGATATTGATGATTCTCGAGTTTGTCGAAATATCCAAAGATTAGAGCCTATTTTAGCAAGAATCATGGCCATCACAAAAACACGTCATCTTTCCCAAGAAGAGGTTGATGAAATTATTATTGATGCGACAGAGCAACAAATTGAAAGGCCTAAAAAGGGGCAAAAAGCTTTTTATTCTGGCAAGAAAAAACGCCATACCAACAAAACAGAAGTACGCGTACTCCCTAAAGGACGGATTGTTCATGTCTCCAAAACAAAACCAGGAGCCGTTCATGACTTTGAGGTTTACAAAAAAGAAGCCCCTATTCCTAGAGATTCTACAGCTCTTGCGGATTCAGGATATCAAGGACTTGATAAACTCCATGTGAGAACAGAGATTCCTTTTAAAGCGTCAAAAAAGAAACCCTTAGATAAGGAGGAAAAAGCTTATAACCGAGCGCTTTCTCGTATTCGTGTCAAAGTTGAAAACGTATTAAGACAACTTAAAATCTTCAAAATTCTCTCAGATCGCTATCGAAATAAGAACAAACGTTACAATTTAAAGTTTAATATTATTGCTGGAATCGTTAATTTCAAAAACGGATTCTCTACAATTTAAAAAGTACTTCCTACTGCCAACTCTTTGCCTTTTTTTCTTCTCCCTTAAAGTCTACTTTCGCAGCAGATCTATTATAAAAATCAATACATTTTTATACCACAACAT
>JAKFXB010000014.1 GCA_021731585.1 Alphaproteobacteria bacterium | reverse complement strand
GTTTGTTATAGACCATTTTTTCTTTTGCCTAAAGACTCCATACTTTTAGATGTTATCCATTAACTCAAAATTCGGAACACTTCTAAACACAATGGTATCTGTACCATTACATATTTAAAATAGCTTATCAATCAAAGAAATCTCAAAGAAATCTCACACTAAGTCTTCTCTTTCCTCTTCTGAAGTCTCAGGAACGACGATGACTTCTTGCTTTACTGGACTTTTTTTAGGCTTTTTCACCGTCGGTTTTGTTTCAATTTCCTGAGTCTCTTCGTAACTCATTGGTTTCTCTGGCTTCAGCAGAAAAGCTTCTTTTTGCGAGTTCGAAGCCGTTTGATAGGTCATCTGCAATTTCGTGCAGGGATAATCGCCGGGGAGCCTGATGTAGCATTCGAGGTCTTGGAGCTGAGAGAGCTCTGTTGGCATAACGAGAGGTTTTTGACGGGTGTGGTGACTTAATGAGACACCATCGCGCATGCTGTTAGCGCCGTAAGAGATGTTTTCTTGTGGTTCGATTTCTTCCTTATCTCCCAGAACCTTTGAGATCCACGTTTGGGTTGAGGGCTCGGTGCAGCGAAAGAAGACTTTTGTATTGAAGAGATCGAGCATTGATTCAGCGCCTTGTCTGCCGTAGATCTCTTCAAGTTGGGGTTTGCTTTGGAAACCTACAAGGAAGCACCCACCATATTTACGCCCTTCAGCAAGGCCCATTTGAAAGCTGGGGAGCTTTTGAAGGGCGGCTAGTTCATCGATGATAAACCAAAGACGCCTGTTATAATCTTCTGGCAATACCATCAAAGCGTTAATGGCCATATCCACCCAGGCAGAGATGAGAGGCTTTAAGGTTTGGCGCTGGTCAGAGCGGGCGGTGATGAAAATAACCCCTTTCTTTTGCTCATTCATGACCCAGTTTCGTAGTGAGAAAGGACTTACACCAGGCGTTTCTATATTCCCCAACTGTCTCAGACCTTCAATGTAAGAAGAGAGAACGCTTCTTATAGATTGAGTTGTCTTATCATTGTTGGCATTCGTCATGGTGGCCGCTTCTGTGCCTTTGAAGAAGGCTTCAAACTTTTTGTCAGAGGAGGTCAAAAGGAACTTTGTGAGTTGTTCAATATCCAGGGTTCCTTGAGATGCAAACTTACGGAGAGCAGCTTTAAGAACGGCTCGACTAGCATTGTCCCAGAAAGGGTCTTTGGCATGCTTGTTTTCAGGGATGAAAGAGTTGGTTAATACGTCATAGTGGGATTCTAAATGACAATCGGCCCAAGGATGCCAAAATTGTGACCGGGTATCTAAAGGATTGAGGATAAAGTCAGTCTTTTCCTTGTAATACCGGGAGATGTAAGTCCCCGTCACATCGACAATGATGGCTTTGTCTCCTCGTTTTCTTATTTGAGGCAGGAGAATGTGAAAAGCATTGGTCTTTCCAGACCCTGTCGTTCCTGTCATGAGAAGGTGGGATGTTTCTTTATCTTTGACGAGAGGGAGAGTTTCTAAGGTAAGGTCAGAGGATTCACCTTTTCTCTTCAAAAGTCTCGCAAGCTTAGAAAACTCCATAAAGCTATTTCCCCGTTGATGCTTGGCTCGTCTATGGGCACGTCCCAGAAAAAACCACAGAGCCATGAGAGTCAGAAAAGATAATCCGGCCCATTCCAGGCTTTTATAGGCAATGTCCTTTAAAGCCATTTCCATTTGATGCGTTGTCTTTTTCAGAAACGGATCTTTTAGAATACTGAGACAGCTCCTGCGGTAGGACTTGCCCTCAAGAGGGACGTAATCTTGATAAAGTTCAGGATGCTTTTGAACAGGATTTGTGAGGGTCATAAATCTTGCCCAAGAGGTTTGAGAGAGAACTCTCCATCCATATTCAGGAAGCTGATAACTTTTCCAAGCAAAGCATGAAACTCCCATGACAAAAGCCACAATAATCCCTGCAACAAAGATTTGCTTGAACATGTGGAGTTGGTGGATGTGAACTTGTCCGCCTTGGGTGAGGGTTTTGAAGAAGGTCATTTGCTATTTCCTATTCAGTGGTAAATTGTGAGGTGTTTTGTCTTGAGGAGTCTCCTTAGAGGAATCGAACAGTTCCTCGAGTCCTACAGTCGAGACAGCAGACCACCCAATTTGTTTCAGGTTACTGCCTACAACCGTTTGATTTCTCGCTGTATCCACCTTTTCCTGTAACGGAGTGATCTCCTTGGCATGTTCTTTTTGCCGGGCTTCAAGCCTCTCATTTGTTTGTGCACGTTGATCTGCAACCTCTTTTCTGAGAGAAGATTCCTTGAATTTCTCTTGAGTTAATCCGAGGTTTTGTCCTTTCTGCTTGAGGACTTGCGTATTTTGGCCATGTTGAGACTCAATTTGATGATCGGCTTTGAGAGCATTGGACTGATCTTGATGCCGGCTCTCAATTTCTTGGTTAAATTGCGATGTATTAACCCGTCTGATATCGTAGGTGGGATGATCTTTCTTAAATCCATCCACATAAGCTTCATAGTCAGCTCCCCCTGCATTGAGGATAGAAACAGCTCGATTCATCCCAATGAGGCTAGCCTCGAGACTCGTCTCGGGACTTGTCCCGGGGCTAGCCCCTGGGCTTGAATCCCCGGAGCTTAAAGTTCCCGAGTTTGAAACTCCCGGGCTTAAAGCTCCTGGTCCCGTATTGACCGGCTGTTTTGCCACATACTCCAGGAGAGCTTGTGTCAAATTGCGAGATTCTTGGAAATCTCGCCGCTGACTGCTAGCAACAGAATCGGAGGCCTCAATCATTTTATTGTGGGCAACCGTCGCTTCTTCTCTTAAATGATGGGCTTTATTGAGACTTGCAGCGGCACCCGTTGCCAATTCAGCTCCCTTGATATCGTTCCGGCTTTCCATGTCAGAATGCGCTGCAGAAACCACTGTATCCAGACTATAACTGTATCCCTTCTGATTAGCGATGGCTTGAGCCTTTTGAAGTTGTTCCGAATGGGCTGTGGAACCTGAAAGGCGAGTATCGGCACCTATCCCAAGCAATTTTGATGATCCAATTTGGACACCAATAGCCAACTCATGGGCCCTAGATTTTGAAACACCCAGGTTTTCACTAATATCGTTGGTAAAGTTGTGGTGGTCTTGAAGGGCTTTAACCTCATTACTTGTAAGAGTTTTACTATCGCTCGCATGTTTTGAAAAGTCAGAGCCAAGCCTTTCCATGACATTAGCTGTTTGCTGAACGGCTGTATCCATTGATTGTCCTGCGGTAATACTCTTTGATTCAGCGAGACTTCGAGCTTCATTGAAACGTTGTTGATGTTCTAGGCTCGTATTGACGGTACCCATGATTTGAACGCTTAAATGAGACATGGCTTGATCATTAAAAGCCTGATTACCACTTGCAAAAGTATTTTGTTCAATCCCTGAAGCGCCCATGGATTTAAATTGAGACGCATTATAGCTTGGACTTGTTGTGTGTTGGAAAGCAGAGGTATTTTGATAGGCTTGAGTGCCCATGTTCACATTGCCGAGACTGATATTGCCAGAAACGGTTTCAGAAGCGGCTCCACTGGCCGCACTTTGCATGGCGGATCCTAAGTGTTGAGCAAGGCCCACAAAAGCCCCAGCTCCTTGTTTGAGGATGCCATAGGAGATAAAGGGAATACTTACTGAAAGCCAAGCCGCTAAAGTGACCATGTCCGCATTGGCATTAATGATGGCGGAGGAGTTGAGAAGAGTGAGCCCATTTTGTGCTCCATATCCCATAGTTTCTGACCTTCCATAGAGGGTTATAATCAAATTTAAAATGGCATACAGAGGCGCCCACAATTGTGTCCAAACAAGAATCCCAAAATAGGTCATCAGCACTTTATATCCATTGGGCAAAAGGGCTAGAACCACAATGAAGATAAAGAGACCATAGCTTAAAGCTTCAATGACATTCTTGAACAAAGGTAGTGTTCGTGCGGCAATCTCTCCTGCAACCGCATACGCCGTTCGTTGCTGAAGAAGAGCCTTTGTGGCTGCATAGTTGGAGGGAGATCCTAATTCAGAGAGTTTGTTATTACTGGCTTCCTCAATGACATTGATCATCATCTCCTGTTTAAGAAGCTTTGAGGCATCTTCAGCAATGCTCGTCATGAGACGATAGCCATCTTGAAGGTTTGTAAAAAAAGCAGCTCTTGTTAGGTTTTGATTCTGAACCCGACTTCCATAAATGGCTGTGGCGCGTTCAATTTCATCTCTCCATAAGGCTTCAAGATTTGTCGCTCCTTCCCTACAGGTCACAACAGCTCCAGGGTTCTTCCCTGATTTATAAAGAAACCCTAACAGGGGAGAGGCTTGTGTTTTTACCAGTGTCCAGATATCAGGCGTATTTTGGAGATCGACGAGTGTGTATTTATGGCCAATCATGGCGTCATAAACGACGCATTGATTCACAAACCGTTCCATATTGCCTTTAAACTCGGGATCTACAATACGGAACTGCCCGACTTGGCTCATCAATGAGGAGGCAAATACTGTTCCTGTCTGATGGTAGGGCATATAATAAGGCAGAGCAAAAACCGACTCCATCTGTTCTGTAATGCCTCGTCCCATTTGACTCACCA
>JAKFXB010000157.1 GCA_021731585.1 Alphaproteobacteria bacterium | reverse complement strand
TGCATAACCTTTTTTCCGTTCCAATTCCCAAAGATGCTTTAGAATTTCCTCATCAAGTCGATGTAAACTTTCTTTAACACCGCGAATATTTTCTTCCTCCTGAATTAATTGATTTTCTATGGCAGTAGTTATGATTTCGTAGTTTTTGTTCCGAAAAAAATGTCGCGTGTTTACAAAGAGTTTGTTTTCATTAAAATAAAGTACTCCACCTGGAACTGCTAAATATTCCTCAGTATTATCCTTATGGCGAAACCAAGATAATCCAAATTTTAAACATGTCATCATCCGACCGTGATTTGCCATAATTCCAAACCTTCCAGATGAATCTTCTCCGATAAAACTTAAGATATCGTTAATTTCTTCATATTGGGTGGAGCTTTGGAGATATATAACGAAGTTATTCATGCGGCTTATTCCTTCATCCAACCTATCATATAGCATTGTTCTTCTGTGACGTGATCATAAGCACCACTCATAAAGGATTCACAATCACTCAACGTTCTTTCAAGAGGTACAGAGACGCCCTTCATGCCCGTTTGCCCTTCTGCAATATGAAAGGGTTGCGTTAAATACCGTTGTAATTTGCGAGCTCTTAATACAATACTACGGTCCTGAGGAGAAAGTTCTTCAATCCCCAACATTGAAATAATATCTTCGAGCTCTTGATAACGAGCAAGGTGTTCACGTACAGCCTGTGCAATTTTGTAGTGCCGATCTCCAAGAAGATAACGATCCATAAACTTAGACTTAGATTGAAGAACATCTACTGCAGGGTATATGCCTTTAGCAGCTTGGGAACGAGAGAGAACAACAATAGAATCTAAATGGGTAATAATGCCAGCCACGGCAGGATCTGTCATATCATCTGCTGGGACATATACCGCTTGGACGGACGTGATGGCTCCCTTTTTCGAAGAGATAATGCGCTCCTGAAGTTCAGCAATTTCAGTCATTAATGTTGGCTGATAACCAACTGTTGCAGGCATTCGACCCAATAGTCCTGAAATTTCGCTACCAGCTTGAACAAAACGATAAACATTATCCATGAGAAACAAGACATCACGGTGCATAATGTCACGTAAATATTCAGCATATGTTAGTGCTGTCTGTCCTACACGAAAACGAACTCCTGGAGATTCATCCATTTGACCGAACACGAGAAGAGTATTTTCCATGACCCTTGCTTTTTGCATCTCGTGCCACAACTCATGTCCTTCACGGATACGCTCACCAACCCCTGAAAAAACTGAAACCCCGCGATGTAATTTAACAATTGAATTCATAAATTCCATCAGAAGCACTGTCTTTCCTACCCCTGCCCCCCCAAATAACCCCGTTTTCCCACCACGCATAAAAGGACAGATTAAATCAATCACTTTTATTCCTGTCTCAAGGACTTCAAAATCAGATGATGACTCCTCAAGGGAAATTGGTTTTGCTAAGATGTTTCGGTAGTCTTTTGTCTCAAGGGGAGCCTTCCCATCTAAAGGTTCTCCAAAAACATTCAAAAGCCTTCCAAGACAATGACGTGTGACTGGCACATGCAAGGGAACTCCAAGATCAAAAACCTCTAATCCTCGCTTTAATCCTGAGGATTGATGAAGAGCAATGGCCCGTACATGTTTTTGATCAATATATTGATAGGCTTCAAGAATATAGGTATCTTTACCCACATGAACAGATAGGGCTTGATGGAGTGGAGGTAATAGAGAGCAGACGATTTTCACAACAGGTCCTTGAACAGAAACTATCGTTCCAATGGAAGACTCTCTTTTTATTTTTACCTCTTTGTTTTTTTTCATAAAAAAGATTCTTTCCTTATCTATATCAACTTTACTTTATACCGGTCTTTCATAAAGAACAGAGCAATGGCTGAAATGAGACTGGCTATTCCTAAGTACAAAGCAGGAGCCGCATTATTGTTTGTGAGATGAATGAGCCCCGTTGCAATAAAAGGGGCCGTACCTCCAAAAACAGCCATGCTGATGCTATGAGATATGGAGAGACCTGAGTAGCGTACCGTTAAAGGAAAGAGCTCAACTAAAGTTGCAGGTATGGGTGCAAAGAAAATCCCCATGATAAAGGACAAAGCTACTTGCGCGAGAAGAGCACTTATAAAGTCACCTTGAAGTGCCAAGAAAAGGGGGTACGCAAAAAATGTAAATCCCAAAGCCCCTGTTATCAAAACAGGTTTTCGACCCATCTTATCTGAAACCCAGCCAAAGCAAAGAATAGAAACGCCCATGGCAATCATACTTAAGGTGGTCATCATGAGACTCGTCACTATATCTGTTTTTAGAAAGGCAGTAAGAAAATTATTGATAAAAGTGACAATCAGGTAAAAACCAATGGAAAGGGTCAGCTCAATGGTTACGACATAAGCAATGGTTTTAAAGTGATGTTTGAAGAGTTCTAAAACGGGCGATGCGTTTTCCTTGTTATGTTTTTTAGCTTCAATAAAATGTTCAGGTTCATGCATCACACGACGCATCATTGATCCGATATATCCCCCAACCACACTTAAGAGAAAAGGGATTCTCCACCCCCATTCGAGGACTTGGTCTTCTGAGAGAACATAGCAAGTCAACGTTGCAACTGCTGAACCCACGAGAATTCCGATGAGAAGGCTAAAGACAACCCAACTTCCATAGAGTCCTCGATTGTGTTGTTGAGCATTCTCAACCACAAAAATCATAGATCCTGTAAACTCTCCTCCCATGGAAAGTCCCTGGGCTAAACGAATAAGAGTTAAAAAAAGAGGCGCTAGCCACCCAATTTGTTCATAAGTTGGCAATAAGCCAATGAGAGTCGTAGGAATTGCCATAAGATAGATCGACCATAAAAGGGCGTTTTTACGACCAATTTTATCCCCTATATGGCCAAAAATAGCCCCCCCAAGAGGGCGCATGATAAAACCAGCTGCAAAGACACCGAATGTTGCCATAAGTGAGGCAACAATGCTGAATTTAGGAAAAAAGAGCTGGCCTATGGTTGTTGCGAAATACCCATATAGGGCAAAATCATACCACTCAAGAGCATTCCCAATCATGCAAGAGAGAATAACCCTTTTAATGTAGCTCCCCTCTTGAGGAACGCTGATGGATTCATAGGTAAGAGTTTCAGATGTCATTTTTCAGCTCCAGAATTAAAAGACAAGGCGTTTATCACCTTTCAGTTTCTTAATGAGAGTTTGAGACGATTCTTTTAAAATTTAGTTAAAGGAAAATAATGTTCATAAAGTAATACCTCCCACCCTTCACAAACTCTCCCATCCTTTAGTGTTGCCCCTTTAGTTTTACAACTCATATGAAGAACGAGGCTCCTATTTTATTAAAATCCTTTTTAGGAATTTATTAAGAAAATTATGAAATTATATCTCTTGGTTAAGCATAAATTCTTTTTTTAAGCGGGAGGACTTCATGAAAAGGGTCGCTTTAGTGACAGGAGGGATACGGGGCATTGGAGCCGCCATCCCTCAATAGTTAAAGGAAGAAGGATATACCGTAGCAGCTATTTATCATAGAAATGATAATGCTGCAGAAGCTTTTCAAAAGAAAAGCGGGATTTCACTAAAAATAATCTAACGTAAGATGCGAATTTAATAAGGATTTAGAGATGAAAAATTTACAAGGTAAAAAGGGATTGGTGGTAGGTATTGCCAACGAGAATTCTATCGCTTGGGGATGTGCTAAAGCCTTTCATGAAGCCGGAGCCGAGCTGGCTATAACTTATTTAAATGAAAAGGCTGAGCCTTACGTTCGCCCCTTGGCAGAAAAAATACATGCTCCGATTATCATGCCTTTAAATGTTCAAAATGATAGTCAAATGGATGGGTTATTTAATACAATAAAACAAAACTGGGGAAAACTTGATTTTCTGCTTCATGCCATAGCTTTTGCTCCTAAAGAGGATTTGGAAGGAAGGGTTGTTGATTGTTCTCGTGAAGGTTTTCAAACGGCTATGGATATTTCTTGCTACTCTTTTATACATCTCGCGCGTTTAGCCGAACCTCTTATGACAAATGGTGGGGCCCTCCTGACCACAACCTATTTGGGAGGTGAAAAAGTTGTGGAACACTATGGAGTAATGGGACCAGTTAAAGCTGCCCTCGAAGGAGTTGTAAAATATCTTGCAGCAGAAATGGGGGGGAAGAAAATTCGTGTAAATGCTCTTTCTCCAGGACCAATTGCAACCCGCGCTGCAAGTGGTATTCTCGATTTTGAAGAGCTCCTTCAACTCGCCCGCCAAAGATCTCCTGAACATGAAAATGTTTGCACGAGTTGTGTTGGAGCTTATGCAAGATTTTTAGTAAGTGATGAAGCTCATCTCGTCACTGGAAGCATTGCCTACGTAGATGCGGGATTTAATATCATGGCGGTATAAAAATAACTCGGAGTTTTTGCAATCGTCAGTGAGGGCTCTATATTTTCTAGCAATTTGATTTTATTTTAAGTGCTTTATGCCCTTAACGTTATTTTAACGAGAAACTCTTAGACTACGGTTCAGAAAAAAATAATAGGAGAAAAATATGTCAGAAGAATCAATTGTCATTGTTGCTGCTAAGCGCACCCCAACGGGCTCATTTCAAGGAGCCTATCAAAATGTGAGTTCAATTCAACTCGGAACAACAGCAATAAGGGGTGCTTTAGAGGCTGCAAAAATT
>JAKFXB010000104.1 GCA_021731585.1 Alphaproteobacteria bacterium | reverse complement strand
TGAAACCGCTCCTCCCTCTACCCACAGTGTCTTTGTGATGTGGGGAGGGACCAAAATGGTGCGTTCCTTTTTAAAAAAGAGCCCTGTGCTTAAGAGAATGTTACTCATCGCCATAAGCGCAGATATTACAATCCAGACATTACGCTGAGAAATGAGTTTCAGGATGTTATGCTGAAGAAACTCTGCTTTCATCCAATCATCTCCCGAATATTGGAAGGCACGGGCAGTTTCATAGACTTTCTTGGCGTCGGAAGGTGCCAATAAAGGGCATGGATTAAAGCAGATCCTTCATTTTGTTTCTTGATAGTGCGGAGAAGGGAAAGGGCTCCAATCCCCACAATAAAGCCAGAGACAATCCAGCCCATAAACAATCCCACAAAGAGAGGAATAACAACCATAAGGGTTTCATCCTTATTGATCCCCAAAAACCGTAAGGGCTTATCTAAGCGATTGAGGAGGAAGTTTTCATTTTGATCCATAGCTCTCTCCCCTCACGCACAAATGGCATAGGTGGTGTTGATCCACACTTTTGCAAAACCAAAGCTGATGCTCGTGAGAATACCGACAATAAAGGGGGTTGGACTGGACTTCATAAAGGAAAGGGCTGCCGCAGCAAGGCAACCCGCAATAAGAATGATGGGAACAAGGCTGTTGTTGATAATCCCAACAAGGTTGTTGGTACTTTGGTTAAGTCCTGCATCAGTTGTCTGAGCAACGCCAAAGACTTCTGGGGTAAAGACAAGAAAGGCAAAGGCGCAAAATAACAGGAACTTAATCTGTTCAGAGGATGGAATAAGTTTTGGTAAAGTTTTCATCGGGGAGTCTCCTTTTGTTGATGAATAGGTTAATTTTTTGGATGAATGTGTTCTTGTGAAAGTTCAAAAAGGGCATCTTCATTCTCTTCAGAATTAGAAGTGAGAACTTCTTGCCCAGAAGTTGTTTCAGAACTCAGCTCAGGATTTGAATTCAGGTTGGAAATCCGCTTTCCATTCATCGTTGAATTACAAGCGAAATGTTCAACTTTTCCTTCTTCTCTTGCAATTACAACGTGGGGAGTGAACCTTGATTGACCGAATTTATCTGTCCAATGCTGATAGGTAAGTTTTCCCTCCAAAGAAACATGGTCGCCACACTTTAGAAAATCCTTAACCCACCAAACTGAAGATTCAGGAAATATCGATACTCGATGCCGGTCCGTGGCTGATTCCCATTCTGGTTCCCCGTCTTCGCGGGGACAAGCCTTCCACGAATGAGTGGTTTCTACAAAGAAAGTCGTAAATTCTTTGCCATATTGAGTGAGATAGGTTTTTGGTGCACGGCTAATGATTCCAATTAAAATGACTTTGTTCATGAGAGGTCTCCTATGTGTTGGGGGATTTCTTTTTGAAGGACAGAATGGTCTTCGCAGAGACGAGTTCTAAGGTTTCGGACTTTAGGAAAGGTCCTTTGGATTGTGGCTAGGAGCTTCAACCTCAAATCTTCAATGCAGGAAAGAACTTTTTGGTCTTCACTTCCAATCCAGACAAGTCGATCTCCTTCAACTTCCAAGAATCTAGCATTGGCTATGCTCTTCAGTTCACCAAAAGACACAGCATTTCGGGAGTCAAAGTCTAATCGGGAGCACCACTCTCTCCACATCGGATTCTTGATGGAAGCGAGAATCGCGCTTATTTCCTTGGCTCTCTCTGCGTTGCTTTGAGTGGCTTGTTTTTGGTCAATGCCTGTCGGATCATCGAAGTTTCCTTCCAGGACTTTGATGAGGTTTTCCTCAACCAAGATCCAATCCAGGCTGACACGCCATTTCCGTGGGCCCTGTCCCATCAAAAATGGCGAGACCTTAACCCGTTGACAAAGCTGTTGCCATTGCTGGATATTGTTTTGGAAATGGCGGGAAAGAAGGAATTGAAGCTGACGTTGACGAGTCTCCGTCAGTTGAAGAGAGTCCTGACCTACATGAGTCTTCCAAATTTCAAACATTTTAAAAGCATCGCACGCGCCTTCTGCGTGCTCTCTGTTTGTAGTCTTTGGTGTAGTCTCTGTATAGGTATATGAATGTAAATTGCTTACATTCGATTGTAAGTTTTTTACATCCGAATCAAAATTCTCTGCATTCGAATGTAAAATTTTTACATTCGGTATTTCCTCGCTTTCAGAAGGGGAGGTTAAAAAAGAGTCCCTCAAACTTTCATTCGAATGTAAATTTCTTACATTCGATTGTAAGTTGGTGTTTTCAGCTGATGGAGGTGAAGCATCCTCCAGAAGAGAAGAAGGAAAAGCTTTCAAATACACAAGCGGTAGGTGACGGCCAATTGCAATCAAGTCTTCTTGGAGTTTTCTAAGATTGACGCGGTATTGAGTTGTTTTATTCCATTTATCAATGGGATGGGCTCTTTCATCAATCCATCCTCGATCAATAAGAAGTTTCAAGTACTTTCGCATGGTGGGGTGGGATATTCCGAGCATGGTCTCTTCAATGAGATCATTGGCTGTTTTGTAAATCCAACCATGACGCGGAGGAACGTTACAGTCAGGTCTAAAAGTACGTTCTTCCTTTAAAAGAAGATCGAAATCTCTTACCCGCTGAGTCCAATACAAGAGTTGGTTCAAAACAACAGCACTGAAGTGATCTCCCGTAAGGGCCACAAATTCTTTGCGAATTACTGAGACCTGTTCCTCATCAGAGTGAGCAGTGATTGGGGCTCTTTCTCTTGAAGAAGAACCCTCCTCCATTTTTAAATTGTAGGATGTCATTATGGATTCCTCTCAGAGTCATCTTCTTGTTCACAAAGAATCTGTTCGGAACTGAGGCTCATCCCATGGACTGAATAATCGGGAAGGTTATAACCTTTCTTTTGGAGATCAATGATCAGTCTTCTCAGATTCACCCGATATTGCCGTCCCCCAGTCCATTTGTTCTGTGGATGGGGGCGGGTCTGTACCCACTTACGATCAATAAGAAAGCGCAGGTAACGACGAAAGGTAGCCATAGTAACGTTAAACATGGTTTCCTCCATGAGGGCGACGACTGTCCTATCAAACCACCCATGTTGGAAAACCTGATCATTTGAAAGAGGGGTTCTCTCTTCCTCCAAATAAAGGTCAAAATCATTGACCCGCTGGCTCCAATACAAAAGCTGCCCTAAGATGGCCGCTGTCCGAGGATCCCCCGTCAGAGCTATAAGCTCTCCATGAATCATGAGAAGTCGGGGAGTTCTGAAGTTTCCTTCCAAAATGGAAGAGGAAGGAGAGAGAGCAAGCTCTCCCACCACAGACTGACCTTCATCTCTGCCCTCAGGAAGCTGTTGATGAGCTGAGGGAGTGTTCCAACGACGGGATATCATTGGACAGTCCTTTCAGTTTGATCTTGAGGATTGTGATCCTGATCTTGATCATCAAAATCATCTTCTTCAGCTAAAAAGAAGGCTTCTTCAATGTCTTCATCTTCAAACTGGTCTCTAGAGACTTTGGCTTCCAAGTCGCCTTCTTTCTTAGCCTTTAACGCTAAAAGGCCATGAAAACGATAATCAGAGGAATCAGAAGGACTCACTTCTAAAAAGTACGACCAATCTCCATAAGTTACCGTATTCCGATACTCTTTGTGAGGTAAAGTAAGAGCAAAGAAGGGCGTTCTTTTTTTTTGACCTAGTTTCACCAAGATTTTATAAAGATCCACATAGAAATCTTCACATAATTCAAGGGTCTCTAAAATTAAAACCCTATCATCTTGATCAGCACAGAAACAAAAACGTACACACCAAATTTGTTCTTTCTCTGGAAAAAATTCTAAAAGGGGAGTGGCAAGTTTATGATAAAGAGTCCTTACGTTCTGGGAATAAACAATGGCCCCTCCATACACACCCTGTTTTTTGTCTTCAGCAACAATAAATGTGGCATTTTCTGTTTTTTCAGATGAAGGTGTAAAGCCTTGATATATTTTTAAAAGACTCAATAGTGAGTCAATTTTAGATTGATGTAGATGGTGCTCTTTAGGTTCAATAATAGTAAGCATAATAGCTCCTTATCGGTTCATTTTTCATTTGAACCCAAGAAAGAGCCTTCACAGACAAGTCTGCTCAGAATGGTAGACGTTTAGACGTTTGTTCGCTATATTGTCTACGTATAGGCCTTTGTGGGTTCTGTATAGGAGTGCCTGTGATTTGCTTCGAAAACTGTCACAGGCGCTCTTGCTATTTTTATTTTCTTATTTCTACGGCTTCATCTTCCCTTGCTCCTTTCTCTTCCTTTTGAATTCTAATTTTTGAAAACACCTCATCAATTGCCTCTTTTTCTTGGTGTTGTATAGCCAAGGCTTCAAACTGTTCAATATCTTCAATACGATACAAAACTAACGTGCCCGCGTTAAAATATGGTGGCCCTTTCCCAAACCATCTCCATTGACCTAAGGTATTTTCTTTGACACCCCAACGAGCAGCTAAATCTTTTGATTTTAGGCGTAATTTTTTCATAGGTTTTCCTTTTTAGAATCTTCACTTTTTACAAGCCCTGGTTTCAAAAATTCTGCTTCACATAAAATAATTGCTAACAAGTACACCTATAAAACTCTTATTTATTGCATTCATCAAGAATAAATTTTGAAAAATGATCATTTTTTAAATGATCAATTCAATATAAGTAGACGTTTATAGATTCCAGTAGACATTTATAGATGTGTATAGACGTTAAAACACAGCCTTTCGCAGTATCATAAATGCAACACTATGGCTTTT
>JAKFXB010000093.1 GCA_021731585.1 Alphaproteobacteria bacterium | reverse complement strand
CTTATCTTAGGACAAATATTCCAAACCTTTACATCTTGCCCGCAAATGTACATCTCTCGGGGGCTGAAATTGAACTGGTTAATCTTAATAGGAGAGAAAGCCTCCTTAAAAGCGCTTTAAACAATATTAATGACTTCGATTATATTTTTATTGATTGTCCTCCATCTCTTGGTCTTTTAACATTAAATGCCCTCGTTGCTACAAACTCAGTGTTGATCCCCCTACAGTGTGAATTTTATGCCTTAGAGGGACTTAGTCAAATTTTAGCCACCCTTAATCAAGTACGTAAAAATCTCAATCCAACTATCGCGTTGCAAGGAATTGTTCTAACAATGTTTGATGCGCGAAGTAATCTGAATACTCAAGTTGCTGATGATGTCCGCCTTCATTTGAAGGATAAAGTTTATCATACTCAGATTCCACGTAATATACGCCTTGCAGAAGCTCCCTCTTTTGGAAAGCCAGCTGTCATATATGATTTAAAATGTTACGGATCCCAAGCTTATTTACAGTTAGCAAAAGAAATA
The DNA here is from genome assembly GCA_021731585.1 of Alphaproteobacteria bacterium. GTDB lineage: Bacteria > Pseudomonadota > Alphaproteobacteria > UBA9655 > UBA9655 > UBA9655. The sequence continues at coordinate 4,202 of JAKFXB010000093.1, read as the reverse complement.
TTAACCCAAGAGGGGTTATCCCATGAAGGAGAGACTGCGGCATGAGTGAATTTAAAAGACAAGTTTTAGGGCGCGGCCTTTCAGCTCTATTAGACTCGACTTCTTCTGATGAGGATAGACAAGACGATATTGTTCCCCATTCCCTTCCTATTGACATCCTTATTCCTGGAAAAAATCAACCCCGCTATTCTTTTCCTGAGGAAGACCTTGAGTCCCTTTCTCTTTCCATTCAAGAAAAAGGAGTTTTGCAACCGATTTTGGTCCGAAGACTTTTGAATCAAAATGGGAAATATGAAATTGTTGCAGGAGAAAGAAGATGGCGTGCCGCAAAAAAAGGAGGTCTCTCTGAAATTCCTGTCATACTAAAAGATTTTACGGATCGCGAAGCTCTAGAGGTTGGTCTTTTAGAAAACATTCAAAGGCAGGACCTTAATCCTATTGAAGAAGCAGAAGGTTATCGCAGGCTTGCTGAAGAATTTAATCATACTCAGGAATCCCTGTCGCGTACTTTAGGTAAAAGTAGAAGTCATATAGCGAATACTCTTCGATTGCTGACGTTGCCAAAAAAAATAAGAGATTATTTAACTGAAGGAAAACTTTCCTCAGGTCACGCTAGGGCTCTAGTGAATTCCGATGATCCAGAGAGACTTGCTGACCTTATTCTGGAACAAGGGTTGAGTGTAAGACAAACGGAGGGTTTGCGTAAACCTTCTAAGGCAAGGCAAACATTATCGGGGAGTAGAGCATCTGATCCTGAAAAGGAAGTGCTTTGCCAGCATATCTCTGATCTATTAGGGACATCCATTGATTTGATCCTCAAGGGCGAAGGAGGAAAAATTATTATTCCTTTTAATGATCCTATTGAGCTTGATCAGATTTTACAGAAATTTAATCAGATCAAAGAGGATTAGCTTTTTAAGCAATGCAGAAGACGTCGTTCTAGGGCCGTAAAGCCGAGAGCTGAAAATTTAATATCTTGTTCTGCGGTTAAAAGAGTCTCTAAAAAATGTAGAACTTCTTTTTCTTTCCATCGAGAAAGGGCTTTTTCATAGAGTGGTTGCTCCTTAAAAAAAATAGGTGGTGTGAGGGTTGTCCAGGGAATTGTTTTTCCTGTGGCTTTGATAAAAAGTAGATTTAAAAGAACTTGAAACGATCGACTTAAACTCCGTAGAAGAAGAATAAGTTCAGTTTTATTTACCATTGAAAAGCCAACCAAAGCTTCTTTAACGTTTTTTAACAAGAAAGCTTGGGTCAAAAATCCACTTTCATCATGTAAAGGAGAAGACCGAAGAAAAAGAGAATACTCTTCTTCTTTAAGGTCTCCAAAAAGCCTCACTTTATCAAGCGCGCTTAAAAGCCCCCCCCAATCGTTTTGATAGGCTTTAAAGAGATTCGTTTGGAATGATATAGGGAGAGTTAATTCCTGCGTTAGAAACTCAAATTCGGAGGACGATAGGGGAGCTGTATAAGCAGCAATAGCGAGAGAAGTTGCAGACCCTGAAAAAAAGGTGACTAGCTTTGATTGAGCCCGTGCCTTTTGTGATGTAAAAACATATGTTCCTTCCTTGAGATGTTCAAGAAGAGGGATCACTTTGTCCGTCGCATTAGAGACTAAGGTGAGTGAAGGAAGAGAATTTCCAAATAAGGAAAGTTTCGGTTGGGGGGTATTGCGGAGCTCTTCCTCAGTTTTAGATTCAAATGTTGTTGTAAACTTTTTTTGCAGAAAGAGGAGTGTTCTCTGAAAGACCTCTTCATCATTTCCATAAATAAGAAAAAAGTTGTACTTTTGAAGAGGCGTTTGAAAAAGGGCAGGAAAATTAATTTTCATTACAGGAATTAAGATAAGTTGTAATGAGAAGAGAAATATTTTCAGCTAAAAGTTGGGCAGCCTCTCGTACAGCGTATTGTTGCGCTGTCAAGTCCGAATAGTAATTTTGATTGATGATAGAAAATGAATTGATGGCAGTTGCGGTATGTTGGTAGAGAACCTTATTTGTTTTCATATCCTTTAAGGTAAAATTCGCTGTGAGAAAAGCTTGCTTCCGGCTTGTCGATTCATCCTTATTAATACCTGTACTGCTAATTGTTTCCGTAAGGTTTACATCTAAGAAATACTGAGGATGAGGTGGTGCTCCCTCTGGAGTTAAAAGATCAACAAGGGTATTTCGTAAAATTTGGCCATTTCGGTCAGCAATAGTGCCAATTTTGATGGGATAAGAAGTATTATGCCTTCCATTATAAGGTGTATAGAGGGGATGAAAGCCACACCCTACCAAGGAAAAGAAAAGACAAAAAGAGATAAGTCTATAAAACCACATTAGCGATCTTCCCTTGAATATAAATAAATTTCTTAATCACCTTACCCTGAACATGTGCTTTAACAAAGGGCAAATCTAAAATAAGAGCCCGTGCTTCCTCTTCTTCTAAACGAGGAGACATTTCAAAAGCACCGCGCATTTTACCATTAACTTGAATGGCGAGAGTTACCTTATCTTCAATTAAATATTCAGCTTCAGCCTTGGGCCAAGGTTGATTAATAACAAAGGGAGAGTGTCCCAATTCTGCCCAGAGGGCTTCTGCCACATGAGGCAAAGCAGGTGAGATAATTAAAACAAGGGTGTGAAGAGCTTCATTTAGAGCCCACCATTCGGAAGGATCAGAAGGGAGAAACTCCTCAAGAGAATTCGAGAATTCTCTTAAACGCGCGATGTAGCGATTGTAATGAAAGCGTTCAATGTCTTGGGTGACATGAAAAAGAGTTTTATGAGTTAACTTCTGAATCCTGATAGCATTCGGTGTTAATGGGGAAGGGCGCTCCCCTCTCTTTATGGTTTTTATCTCTGGTAAATGCGACATAACGAGGCGCCACAACTTATTAATATAGCGCCAACTTCCTTCAATACCAGCCTCTGTCCATTCAAAATCTCTTTCGGGAGGACTGTCGGAAAGCATAAAAAGGCGGGCTGTATCCGCTCCATATTCCTCAACAATTTTTGCGGCAGGAACAACATTAAACTTTGATTTACTCATTTTTTCAGAGCGGCCCACAGTCACTGGCGTGTTATCAGAAAGTTTTACAAAACGTCCCTCTTGTTTTTCAACTTCATGGGGGTAAAGCCAGGAGCCGGTTTGATCTCGATAGGTTTCATGGCAAACCATTCCTTGGGTTAGGAGATTTTTAAAAGGCTCTGATAAGGCCCAATATCCACAGGCCTTTAAAGCTTTTGTGAAAAATCGAGAATATAAAAGATGGAGAATAGCATGTTCAATTCCCCCAATATATTGATCCACCGGCATCCAAAATTCAGCCTTTTCCTTATCAAAAGGTTGAAGAGCATGGGGCGAACAAAAACGTGCAAAATACCAAGAGGATTCAATGAAAGTATCAAATGTATCTGTTTCTCTCTCAGCAGGCTTATGACATTGTGGGCAATCAACAATTTTCCATGTGGGGTGGAGATCTAAAGGGTTTCCAGGTTGATCAAAAGCAACATCTTGTGGAAGCACAACCGGCAATTGATCTTCAGGAACAGGAACAATCCCACAATGGGAGCAATGAATAATAGGGATAGGACAGCCCCAATAACGTTGCCGTGAAACTCCCCAATCCCGTAATTTGTAGGTTATTTCGGATGCGCCGATTTTTTCCTTTACCAAATGCTGAATTGCAACCTTCTTTGCTTCTTGAGTCTCAAGGCCATTTAAGAAGTGGGAATTGATAAGAATTCCTTCTCCTTCGTAGGGAAGCGGAGCCTCAGAGGGTCCTTTGACGACGGGAAGTATGGGAAGTGTATACTTTAAAGCAAATTCATAATCGCGCAAATCATGGGCAGGACAACCAAAAACAATGCCCGTTCCATAATCCATGAGAACAAAATTAGCTACATAAATCGGAAGTTTAACATCCTCTAGAAAAGGGTGCCTGACAAAAAGGCTCGTATTAAAACCTTTTTTTTCAGCTGTATCTAATTCTTTTTGACTTGTCCCCATGGCACGACATTCGGCAATGAATGTTTGAAGGGCAGGGATGGTTTTAGCTAAATTTTCTACAAAGGGATGATCCGGAGAAATACCAATAAAAGAAGCACCAAAAATGGTGTCAGGACGGGTTGTGAATATCTCTAAAGTATCCTCCCCTTCAAGAAGAGGAAATTGGATTAGAGCTCCCTCAGAGCGGCCAATCCAATTAACTTGCATCGTTT
>JAKFXB010000061.1 GCA_021731585.1 Alphaproteobacteria bacterium | reverse complement strand
CCATACAAAGTATTGTATATTTAGAAAACAAGCAGAATTTCATTGTGTTGTATGACATGGATAGTAATATAAGGAAATGGGGTCAGTTCCCTAACATTATATGTCTTAATAGTAAGGGGGAAAAAATTTGGACCGTTGAACTTCCAACAACAAGCACTGGCGATAGTTATTGTCAAATGGAGCTTGAAGATGGAAAGCTGATAGCCGACTCTTGGAGATCTTACTCTTGTGAAATTGATGTTAATACCGGAAGAATTATAAACAAGCTTTTCTTTAAATAAGAAACGTTTTTGAGTTAAACATTTTAATTTTGCCCGTTTAAGAAATATGATTTTGATCTTTGACAAGTAAATAAAGAGCTCCCAGGGATCAATTAGAAAAACCCTGAAAGATCTGGGATCGAGCCGTTCCATTCGTGGTCTTGTGACGGCTGCGGGAACAGCGGGCCTCACCTATGGCCTCTGCAAAGCCCTGGGGGTTTCGCAAGCAGGGACCAGTGTTGGGGATCAGCTCCAAAGAAGTGCCGTTCAGGCCGGTGTTTCGACTGGGTTTACCATTATCACTCAAGATCAAAGTGTTGGAGAGGCTCTCCTCCAGGGAATCGTCAATGTCGGCGCCAGTACGGCTGGTGGTTTAGGAGCGAACACTATCGGGGATTTATATGTCGCAGGGGATATTGATGCCCTGACCCATAAAGCTCTCCATGCTCTCTTAGGAGCCGCTCTTGGAGCCGCCTCAAACCTAGACGATCCTGCCAAAGGAGCGGCAGGAGGCGCAATTGGCGCCGCCGGTGCCGAGCTCGTGGCTGAAAATCTCCCCACGTCTATGGAAGCCCGGACAAGAGCCGATGTTGGTCGTGCCGCAGGAACAGTCGCTGCCGTGGTCGCTGGTCAAGATGGAAATGCGGCCATTCTTGCCGGTAGCAATGCGGTGCAGAATAATTTTGATGCCCCCCATTACAGCGAGTGGGAGATGGAACAGGCAATGGAGGGTTTTAGACTTGTCGCTGAAGCTGCAGGAATGAAAGTTCCTGGTCTTAATGAAGCGAATGAGGCAGTGCATAGTGGCGTAGATATAGCCTTTGATTTTTACGATAATGTTCCCTTCATTGAATATGCGCCTCCCTCTATGCAAATCATGAGATGTATGCGTGCGCCCGCTCACATGGGCGTGGATTTTGTGCTGCCCAGTACTGCGGGGGAGGTTGCGTTGCTTGTCGGTGGACCGCTTGGAAAAGTCCCTGCTGCGGCGAAATGGGTAGCGGTTGCTGCAGTCAAAGGAGGGCGCAAATTTATCTCCGAAATCCTTCTTTTCTTAGGAAAAGCTCCAGTAGTTAAAGGCGCCCCAGTACAGGTAGCAAAAGACCCAGTCTCTAAAACCGTCTCAGCGCTGGATTTAGCTGTAAAGGCTCCTCCTCCTCCTCCTAAGAGAGTCACTTTCCAATCTTCTGCTGAGCCTTCTGCCGCGCTTTCCGTCAAACCCGCCGGAAAGCCTACCCCTGTTGCAGACGTTGCGCCAAAATCTATTCTGAAGCCAACGTCTTCTACAACAAAAGCCCCACCTTCCTATGAAAGAACTTCTTCACACCCGGCTTCTTCTAGCTCCTCCCGCTCACCCCAGGCTCCCTCCACAGCGCCTCCAGCTTCAAGTTCGTCGTCGGTTCATCAGAGGGCTTCAGAAAAGACAAAATTTGTTAGTGGCGTGCGAGTTAAGAAGGGAGAACAACCTTGGGTAATAAGACAAGGTCAAGAATATAAAAGCAAAATCATCGGTAGAGGGCAAAAAACAGGAACTGATGGTCACTCGAGTGCATCTACAAGAGCGGCTATTAAAGCCGCGAAGAGAGGAGATGTAGAGGTTGTAACTCTTGACAGAGGGGTGAACCGTCTTTTACCCGAAGGAAGTAAAGTTAAGCCTAATACACGCCCGGATACAGCTTATAGAACGACGGATAGAAAAATCCATCAACTTGAAACGCCAAGTAAGACAGATGATCCTCAAAAATTAATGCAAAGGATGGAAGGTACAAAGGAGAGTTTTCCACAAGAAATGCGAGGGGAAACAATGTTAAATTACATCAAGGAGTCTTTAAATGATTAATAATATAAAGCGAGGTCCTTTAGCAAATGCCCTGGTTCTTCATGATTTTCAAAAGGATCCGGTCGATCTAAGAGGCTGGTTTTACTATATTGAAGACTGGTTTAAAAAGGGGGGGCTAGTACCCAGTCGTATCAGCGGAAGAGCAGGAAAGACAGTTGGATTTGAAAGAGAAAAAAAACGACTTGAAAAAGAAGATTTTAAGAGTATTCGAGATGGCGTTTGGATAGGAGCCCTTCCTCCGAAAGTTGGAACAGAAATGTTTGATTTTATCTTTGCTGCTCATCTTTATCGTCATCCACGAGGAACAGCTACTATGGTGTTATGTTGGGACAGCCAACTTATTAATTTTAAAAGAGATTATATGGAAACTTTAATCAAAGGTTTTTATTCTTATCTAGAACCTTCTTATGGTTATGGATATCAACGAGAGTTTAAATTTGGTCCTAGTTTTTATCCTTTCGGTGTACTTGTAGGGATTGACTCGTTTTCAGAAGAAGCTAACCAAATTACAAAATGGGGAAATGAGTACAATTACAGCGATGGAAACTATAAAACAGGAATGCTAAGAGATATCTATCCCATTAATTTTCTTTCAAAAACTCATTTAAGTCAGAAAGTTGGGGGAACAACCCTCCAAAACTGGATCGAGTCGACTCCTCAACATGGAGAACTCCAATCCCTTATTGAAGAACAATTTTGGTCATGGTGGGTTCCTGAGGGTAAGATTCCTGTTGTTCGTGAAGAACTACGTCCAACGGGATTGCTGGTTTGTATATGAGAAGCTGAATTTGAAAGCAATTCTGTCCATCTTTCTGATTTTATCCCTTGTATGCCAGAATTGTGCATGGGCTCGAAATCCTCAATTTGTGTTTGAGGAAGATTTTGAAAGCAGAAATGGCGCCGTGTCCGCAGCAAAGAACCTAAGCGTAACTGCTGGAGGAACGGTTTATTTTGCGCCAAAAATATTAAAAAGTGAGCAGACAACAGGAAAAAAGACAATCAGCATCACTGAACACAAAAAATCTCATCTTTCAGCCATGGAAACGATAAGTATCAAGGCTCAGCATGTGAAGCGTGGTGCCCTAGAAACTTATTCTGGGAAGGGGACAACCTATAATGCTCCGACCATAGAGGATGAGAAACTTCATGATCAGCATGTTGAAACAGAGACAAAGAAAAAAAGAAAGGCGTGGAGAAGTACAAAAACTATAAGAGAATTCTCAAAAAGCTCTCCTGTTTTGAATACAGACATCTCTGAAGGTCCCGTTCTCTTTAAGGCGGAAGAATCTGCAGAATTCACTGGCCCCCAGATTAGCGCTTCCGTAACTATTTTTGACACGCCACACCTGATCCTTGAGACAGCGAAAACAGCTGAATCTTCAAGTACCCGTAGACGAAAATCCAATCCCGTATGGAAATCGAACAAGGGCCACGGTGGATCAACACTAACCCATACGACAACAAAGATCAGCGGGCCAATTGCTTTGGTAAACGTGGAAAAATTTGATGTAGAAATTCCAGGGACCTCTTCGCAAGATGTCAGCCAAGCCATTGCAAAGGCACAAAAGGATCCTTTAACCGCTTGGGTTGGAGACATACTTAATCATCCTAACCTTAGGCTGAGCCTCGCGGTTGATGAATTTGACGAATGGAAATACAGCTCTCATAGCCTTAGTCTGGGAGGGGCCGCCCTGATTTCCTTAGCCGTTGTTCTGGCAACGGGAGGGATGGCAACCGGGATAACAGGATCGGTTACAACCCTTTTAGGGGGAGGGGTTGGCGCTTCTATGGCGGGCGCGGGCACAAGTGCCGCCTTTCAAACACTCGTCACCCAGGCAGGGATTTCCTTAGCCAATAATCAAGGAAACGTTCGAAAAACCCTGAAAGATCTGGGATCGAGCCGTTCCGTTCGCGGTCTTGTAACGGCTGCGGGAACAGCGGGCCTCACCTATGGCCTCTGCAAAGCCCTGGGGGTCTCGCAAGCAGGGACAAGTGTTGGGGATCAGCTCCAAAAAAGTGCCGTTCAGGCCGGTGTTTCGACTGGGTTTACCATTATCACTCAGGATCAAAGTGTTGGTGAAGCGTTAGTTCAAGGAGCCATCAATGTCGGCGCCAGTACGGCCGGCGGTTTGGGAGCGAACACTATCGGAGATTTGTATGTCGCAGGGGATATTGATGCCCTGACCCATAAGGCTCTCCATGCTCTCTTAGGAGCCGCTCTTGGAGCCGCCTCAAACCGAGACGATCCGACAAAAGGAGCTTTGGGAGGCGCAATCGGTGCCGCCGGTGCTGAGCTCGTGGCTGAAAATCTCCCGGGCTCCCTGGAAGCCCGGACAAGAGCCGATGTTGGTCGTGCCGCAGGAACAGTCGCTGCCGTGGTCGCTGGTCAAGATGGAAACGCAGCCCTTCTTGCCGGTAGCAATGCGGTGCAGAATAATTTTGATGCCCCCCATTACAGCGAGTGGGAGAGGGAACAGGCAATGGAGGGTGCAAAGATCCTAATGACAGATATTGAACTGTTGGCCGCCATCAGAGATCATCTTCATGCCCATGTAGATAGAATTCATGATGCTGTTGAAGGGATACCGTATGTAGATTTTATCCCTTCTGTGACACTTCAAACTTTCCGAGTGATGAAACCCGTTAATCATCTTGCCGTTTCTC
>JAKFXB010000140.1 GCA_021731585.1 Alphaproteobacteria bacterium | reverse complement strand
CAACGAATAAGATCTTGGCTGAGTTTAATAGGATCCATTAGCGGAGTAACTCATTGATAGAGGTTTTTGAACGGGTTTTTTCATCCACATGTTTAAGTATCACCGCACATTGCAGGGAGGGCCTCAGCGGATTTTCATCGGGCAAAACACCTGGAACCACAACGGAATAAGGAGGAATACGGCCGTAGGTGATCTCTCCTGTATCTCGGTCAACCACTTTTGTAGAAGCGGTTAACAAAACGCCGGCACCCAAAACGCTGCCTTCTCCCACAAAAACCCCTTCAACAATTTCACAGCAGGCTCCAATAAAACAATTATCTTCGATAATAACGGGGTTTGCTTGAAGAGGCTCTAAAACTCCCCCCACACCGACATTATCGGAGAGATGGCAGTTCTTTCCAATTTGAGCACACGAGCCAACACGAACAGCAGAATCAATCATGGTTCCCTGATCAATATAGGCTCCCACATTGATAAAGGAGGGCATAATGACGGCTCCAGGAGCGATATAAGCGGAGTAGCGCACGATGCCACCAGGAACAAGACGAAACCCTGCGAGGCGGAATTGTTCTTCTGTCCATTCTTCAAATTTTAAGGGAACCTTATCGTAAGCCGGACAATAGCTGTGATCCATGAGGAAGGAGTCGTTTAAACGAAAAGAAAGGAGAATAGCTTTCTTCACCCATTCATTAACGATCCATTTTTGGTCGATTTTTTCAGCAACCCGCAGCTCTCCTCGATCCAATTCAAAGAGGATCTCGCGCACAGCCTCAGGTACGTCCCCCGTCGTTGTAGGCGAAAGAGCATCCCTTTCATTCCATGCTTTTTCAATGATTTCCTTAAGGTGGGATTTATCTTTGAACATTTTTTCTCCATAAATTTAGAGAATGTTAGAGAATAATCCGCTTAATGGCTATCAAAATGTGGTGAGGATAAAATTCCTTTATTATATTTTCTTTAAAAGAAAACTGACAAAAAAATAGGGGACACTCGTATGCAGTTTCGATGAACTCTTTCCTTTTTTAAAAGTTTAAGAAGAACTGTTCCCTTAAGAACTACTACTACAACTACTGCTGCTTATTGATGGGGTACTGTCGGATCCAAGCTGAATTTGCGAATGAGAGAGCCCTAGAAAGTAGGATTCCATATCAATCTTAAATTTAGAAAAGGTCTCCTTAATTTGAGCTAAGGTGTAGATAGGTTCTAATGCGTTCATGGCATTTACGACAATCTTGTTGAACTCTCTGACAGGGGGAGGAAATTTGATATCTTCTCTCAATTCAAATCTTTTTCCCTCTTTTTTACGAAAAGGAGTAAGGCCAAGAAAATAATGAAAGAAGCAGAGGCTTTCGTGCATTTTCCTTGCCTCAGGAGGGGTCGGTCTACATGCTTTTTGGTCAACGAAGACAATTTGCGAATCTTCAGTAAGCAAGATGTTTTGAGGAGCCCCATCTGAACAGGCCCCTTTACAAGAACAATACTCAAACTCATCAAGATAGGTTTGCATAAGATGAACGTTAAGATCCCAATTGTCGTATGTGATCTCTTTTTCCTCAGTAAGTGTAACGCCCAATAAAGTCTTTATACGCTCTTGAGATGCATAAGGAGATTGATATGGCACTACGCTTCTCCCCGTGACCAGGGGCATACACAATGACATCAATGTATTTTCAACATAACACCCATATAGCCGCTCAAGATTTTTGAGAGCAAGATATTCAGGATCATTTTCAGCTTCGCCATAAAATGTTGTCATTTTTATAGCTGCGTATACTCCTGATGGGATGTGTTGAGCTAAATAAACACTTCCCTCCTCTCCACTGCCAATTCTTAATGTTGTTCTGAAAATAAAATTGCCCATTTTTTTGATTTTGTGTTTTTCTGCACTCATTTGAGTATTCATATTTATTGATTCATCAAATTCGTCTTCATTTAAATAATCAGTTTTATTAGCTTCATAGAGTTGTTTCTTGAATGCAGGGGATAATGTCTTGATAGGATGACCCTTCCAAGGATCATCTGAAGCTGGGGAAAAATCTTCTTTTTCATAAATTGTATAAGGATCTGCAACGCCCTTGTAAGCTGAGAAAAAAGTAAGATAAATAATAATTAAAAATAGATATCGAGTGCACATAAAAAAACCTCAAAAATAAAAAATAGCTCCCTCCCTAAAAAGTTATCAAAGCACTTTTCAATTCGTTCATCAAGGCAGAAAATGTTAGCCTCCATGATTCTTGTGTAGTAAAGACGTCCATCAGCATAGCCTCATTCTTTATCTAGCAATCTTTAACTTCTATAGCTAGCTTAGGAGCTATGATTCTAGTTTTGTCAGCAATTGTTACCCCCTCTGTCCATAAAAACGTGACAATAGAACTTGCCAGATTCTATTTCAAAAGTTATGACTTGTTTAAATGAAACTGTTTAAAACTTTAAAAAAATCGAGTTGAGGCTCACCTATGAAACAGAAAGCTTATAAAATTTCCTTTTTTGGTTTTCCTAACTTTGCCTTCTTATTTTCCGCAATGACAATTGTTCTGGGAGAGGCAGTAAAAGGTGATGATCCACAAGTTCCTGGGTTAGCTATTGCTCGTTATGCACTTCCTTCAATTGAAGCAGATATACAACCCGTTAATCCCACAGGAACTTCTGTTGGAGCAAAGGTCGCTGAATTTAAGAAAGCGTTGCAGAATGTAGAAATGAAATCTGCTTCTCTTACCCAATCGACTCGTGAGCTTTATGAAAAGGCTATTGCTGAAATAAACAAATATTATACAGCCACAGGTGAGATTGAAGCTAAGCTTCAACCGGGGACCACCCCTGCCAATCCGAAGTTGGTCGAAATTCGTAATCGGGCTTTACAACAACTTGATCAAATCGCTCATACGATTGGGACGATGAATGGTTTGATTGCTGGTTTTTCAGAAGCTTCTCAACAATCTAAAGCTCTTAGTTCTAATATCCAAGCTACTTTTCAGGTTCCAGGGGCTGTGGATGAAGATCATGCTAATCTTTTATTAATGTCGGGAGAGTTGAAGCAGTTAGAAGGAGCTATTACTCAAATATTAAGTATTATCAATACGAACACTCAACGGCAAAATGAATGGTTGACGGCAGAACGTGTGCGGTTCGCCACTCTCTCTTCTGCTATTGATAAAGGGTATCTTACTTTACCCTCACAAGGTTTGGTCATAGAATCTGTTTTCCCCACCCCAGAATCACTTCCTGTGTTCCCTTCTCATGAAGAACACCCTCCCCACAAACATTCGCAAAAGCATCCTTCTCGCTCTTTAAAATCGGCACATGGGAAACCGCAACCAAAAAATATACTTCGTTCAGAGAATCCGGTATTAAATTCTGAGCCTTTACAGCCCTCTGTTCAACCTCAACCCACACCTCTCTCAGAGCCCTCTTCTAAGGAGGCCTCTTCTCCTCCCTTGTCAATTACTCCAAGCACTCATGAGGATCAGCCTCTTCCTAAAGTAACCGTTCCTTCTCGTCCAAAAGCTCAACCTTTACCTGAAGAAGTGACGCCTCTTGTAGAGGAAGAAAAAAAGACACCTCCTCCTTCTCAGGATCAAGAAAGAAATGGAGTTCTGTCTTCCAGTGATGCAGCCGTTACGAATGACCGATCTCCTTTAGGGGTTTTAGAGCCTAACCAAAATGCGAGAAGCCATAAGTGGACTCTTTTCTCGTCAGCAAAAAGAGGGCTCAGAAAACCAACGGATGTCATTGAAGTTATAAGTGTTGGAGATACACAAAAAGGGCAAGATGTTAAAAACCTTCTCGTGGAAATGGGCATAAACCCCGAACAAATTAAAGTTCTTTCGACAAAAGCTGAAGAAGGTCAAACAGGTAAGGTTTTTATTTTTAGTAAATAGGGTTTAATTCACCCATTCCCATTTTACAACTTTAGGTTGGGCCTGTTTTTTAATTAGGAAGCTTTTAGAGATGTTTATATTTCTTTCCAGAACAGGAATGCTTCTTCTGGTTTAGGGTGGATAAGCACGAGAAGAATAGCGCTGATAATTCCCAACAAGCCACAAAAGACCAATAATCCAGTTTCGGCAATCCCTAAACTAATAGCTAGTCCTAGTGTCATTGTACTTATAAAAGAAGCTAAGCGTGATACCATTTGTACCCAGCCAATATACTCAATAAAACCTCCGCCCCGTAGCTTAGGAATGAGGACTTTTTGTATAGAAGATAATGATATAGAATATGTTATGCCAATTCCCCAACAAATTGCAAGCTGCGCTGTGCTTTCACTTATAGTGGAAATAATTATGAGTGCTCCACACATACCCATTAAAAAAGCAGCATGAAAAGGTTCTTTTGCTGGAACTATCTTCTCCCCAAAAATAAGAACCACACACTGCGTTAAAAAAAAAGCTAAGTATAAAGATGTGATTTCATTTAGAAATGTATTTTGAGAGGTTTTGATCTGAGATAAAAATATAAAAGTAACACCTGCAAATGCAAAATTGACAAAAATGCTGTAAATTAAGCCCCATCTCATCCAAGGGTTCGAGATAATTGTAATTAAAGGTACTGAACGATTTTTTGTTGATAAACGGGAGGAATCAGAAGATGAGAAAAACACTTTTTTTAGAAGTAGAGTACATAGCCCCCCTAAAAAAACAAAGATTACAAAAATTATAAACTTCATATAATGTAAATTAATTATAGAAATTGCTAATGTTGGTGCAAATGCAATGCTGGAGCGAGTAAGTATATTTAGTGCAGCTGCAGTCTGGCTTAAGTCTATGCGATAGTGG
>JAKFXB010000002.1 GCA_021731585.1 Alphaproteobacteria bacterium | reverse complement strand
ACATTTTTAATCTAACTCATGGTAGGTATATATCGAATAGCAATTCCCGTTGACACAAAAAATTAAACAGATCAAATGATTATAAAAATATCTTTTCGCAAATGATTTTAGATTACGTTTTTTGTCTACTTTTATTTTGAGAATAATTTTTTTACTTCTGGGCGGGAATTGCTGTATTTCAAATCATATTTTCATCTTGAACAATAAATTAAAAAGTGCTTAGATGATTTTGAAAAAAAGAATTTTCAATGTATTTAAAATTTCTAGATAATAGAAAAGCATCAACTTTATTTGGGGGGAGTATGCATTTAATATGAAGCTTTCAAAAGAAGTTCTATATAATGGATTAAAAAAAGTCCTTCTTCACCAAGGCGTTTCTGTAGATGATGCTACTGTTATAAGTGATTTTTTGCTCGAAGGCACCCTTAGAGGGTTTCACTATCACGGAGTCGATAGAATCTTTCAAATACTAGACGGGTTTAAACAAGGAACAGTTTTCCCAAACTCAAGTCCAAGTGTCTTAACAGAAACAAGAGCAACAGCAACTTGGAACGGAAATTATGGGTTAGGCCAACCTATTGGTAAAATGGCTATGGAGCTAGCGATTAAAAAAGCAAAAGAAAATGGTGTTGGTGTTGTCGGAGTTATTAACACTTCTCATTTAGGCATTCTTGCGTGTTATACTGAGTTGGCGAGTTCTTCTGAGTGTGTAGGAGTTGCCCTTACCACAACTTCACCCGCAGTTGTTGCAAAGGGAGGAAAGTTAAAAATATTTGGAACCAACCCCATTTCCTACTCCATTCCGAACGAGCCTTATCCTATAACAGCAGATTTTTCAACTTCAGCTGTTTCAAGAGGGGAAATTTATGATTATATAGAAAAAGGGTTAAATATCCCTTTAGGTTGGGCTGTAGACCGAGAAGGAAAAGAAACAGTGTGTCCTAAGGAAGCTCTCGAAGGAGGGTTGACAACTTTTGATAACAATATTAAAGGAAACCTCCTCTCGCTTCTGTTTAGTGTTCTGGCCGGAAATTTGATAGGGGGAGTTAGCAATCCACAAGTTAAAGGCACACGTTACATGCATGATAAGCCTAATAAAGGCGATTTATTCTTAGCTTTTCATGTAAATAGTTTTACCAATCAACAAATTTTCAAGGAAGGTATTAGAGAGATGGTCTGCTTTCTAAATAATCAAAATGCTCAATTTAGAGTGCCTGGAGAACGCGCTTTCCTAAGCAAGAACGCTGGAGAAAATGAGATACATATATCTAAGAATCTTTATAACTTATTAAAGGAATATGTGTAAGTGGTGAGAAAAGCGAAGTCCTCTCTTGAGCTTACTTTTCAAGAAACTATTGAGTGCTTTTGCAAGAGGGCAAAAGAGCTAACGGGCGTGTATGACGTACTAATCCGTGGAGGAGCAACACACTCACAAGAACAGCTCATAGAAAACTGGTCAGATTTAGATCTAAGTATTATAGTTGAGGATATTAAGTATAAAAATCTTGAGGAAATAAGGGCTCTCTATCAAGGACTCAAAGAGAACTTTCCTTACAAGCTATCACTTACAATTGTAACAAGAGTTGATTTTTTTAGTTCTTATCATCATCATGGTATGAAGCCAATTTATTATGGTTACCAGTTAAGCACTTCAAAACGCTTTTCAAATGAAAAGCAGTTTTATATGCTCAACAGTAGGTTTTTAAAAGAAAATTGTTTTTCAAACATAGCCTACTTAATTCATGATTTGCGCTCGCGGTACCTTCAGTTAGACTTAAATAACGTTGAGAAATTAAAAGAGTTTCTCTGTCATTCAGTCAAAAGAGGTAAACACATCGCTAAAAATTCTATTTTTGTCATGACAGGATATATGAGTGAGAATATATGCATTTCCCGTTTCAAGGAGTGCTTCCCTAATGCAAATCCAGAGTTTCCTGAGGACTTAAATAGAATTAAGGTTTCCTACAATTCACTTCCAGATGAGATTTCTACCTTAGCTTTACATATTGAAAATATTATTAACAGCATTGAAATCATATATGACGACGTATTACGCTTTTTTCAAAATAACGAACTTGAGTTTTTGGCCAGGTAGGTTGTTAAGATGGGCGTTTTTACAAAAATGGCCTGCTTATGATCTGCGTTTTTATGTACGAACGAGTTAAACGTTATTCATCGTGTTCATGACTTCGGGAGATAACGTTATTTCAGAATAATTTCCTGTTGATTTATTTCATCTAGAACATAATAATTTCACTTCTGACGCTTTGGATGAAAAGTTAATTCGGTATAAATCTAGCATCTGAGAGAAGCTCATGAATGGCTCTCTGATGTGGAAGTTATAGAAAGAATGAATGGATAATTAAAAAATGGTAAAAAAGACCACCGAACTTAAGCGTATCTTACATTCAAAAGCGCTCGATTTTTTCTTGGAGGCTCATAATGGACTAAGCGCAAAAATAGTTGAAGAAGCAGGATTTCCTGGCGTTTGGGCGAGTGGACTTTCAATTTCTGCCTCTTTAGGTGTACGTGATAATAATGAAGCGAGTTGGACACAAATCCTAGAAGTCGTAGAATTTATGAATGATAATATAAAAATTCCTCTTCTTCTGGACGGAGATACAGGGTATGGGAATTTTAATAATGTTAGACGCTTGGTAAAAAAACTCGAGCAACGTGATGTTGCAGGAGTTTGTATCGAAGATAAGCTATTTCCTAAGCAAAATTCCTTTATTAATGATGAAAGACAGTTACTAACTTCTGCAGAGGAATTTGTTGGGAAAATTAAAGCTGCAAAAGATACTCAAAAAGATTCTGACTTTTGTGTGGTTGCGCGAACCGAAGGGTTTATTGTAGATAGATCGCTAGAAGAAACACTTGAACGATGTGTAATGTATTCGGAAGCTGGGGCAGATGCTATTTTAGTTCATTCAAAGCTCTCCACACCAGATCAAATCATCGCATTTGAGAAAAAATGGGATAAACACTGCCCTATTGTTATTGTACCTACTAGTTATGCACAAACTCCAACTTCTGTCTTTGAAAAGCTTGATATTAGTCTTATTCTGTGGGCAAATCATCTGCTTAGGGCAAGCATTTTACAGATGCAAAGAACTGCTTCTCAAATTTATCATGATCATTCAACACAAAACATAGATAATTTAATCGTTCCTATGAAAGAAGTCTTTCGACTCCAAAACGTTGAGGAACTCAAAACTGCAGAGGAAATTTATCTTCCTTAAACAATATAGCAATTAGTAATTATGTTGTTTTTAGTGTTTTCTAGGAAATTGACTGTAATGAAGAAAAACCTATAACTCTTACAAAAAGCGGTTTAAATGAAGAAAAAAAACTTACCTCTTACAGAAAGTGAACTTCAAAGCTGGCATAAGAATGGATTCATAGTATTAAAGAATGTCTTAGATAAAGGTGAGATAACTAAATTAACCAATGTGGTAGACAGAATTGTTGAAGCTCATGACACCAAAGAAGAACAGCTAAAGAACACCAGACGAGCTCATGGTAATGAGTATTATAACATTCACAACCCTTTTGATTATACAGATTCATTGGACTACCTCATAGATCATCCTAGAACGTTTGACGTAGTCACATATTTAATGGGACCTTATATTCAAGCCATGAGTTGTCACATTTTTGTTCGGCACCCATGTGAAAATCCAACGACAAATATCGCTAGGTTTCATACTGACTCAGGACCTGCTCTCCAGAGAATACTGCCCTATCCAGATAATATTGCACTTCAACTTAAAGTTCAGTATTTTCTAGCAGATATACAAACAGATAATGCAAGCAATTTTATTGCAGTTCCTGGTTCACATATGCGCCGAGTTACATATCATCATCCATATTGTCTTATCCCTGAATATAATAAATATCTTGAGCAAGGAAACATGCCTCCTGATGCAATACAGCTTAAACTTAACGCAGGAGATGTGCTTATTCATGCTTTAACTCTATGGCATGCTGTTGCTCCTAATCAAACATCTGAAACCAGAAGAAGTATTTCAACAAGGTATGGCCAGATGTGGTTTAAGGATTATTACTTTCAGCTTTCAAAAAAAACTCTGGAAAGAATGACACCTAGACAAAGACGATTACTAGGTGATTTTGGTGAGCATACAAGAGGCGATATTGCTTACCGTCCTCCAGATGACCATGTATTGCTTATACTTGGAGATAAAGCTGCGGATTATGGCTGGTCGCTTGACTGAGATGATACTAGAACGTAAGATATAGGAATGTGAAAAGAAAATCTCTTGTTTTAAGCTTCCAGTTTCATTGGCTTATGAGGCGTTTTGAGGCAGTGCATATAATATAAGAATTATAATTTAGAGAACTATGAGAATGTGACGAACTATGAGCAAACAAATTCACTGTTTAACACGTGCTATAATTTTTAATCACGATAATATATTACTTTCTAAGTCGCAATTGATAACGTCTGAGTTTTATGTCCTTCCAGGAGGGCATATTGAACATGGTGAAAATGCTCGAATGGCATTAAAGCGCGAGTTGTGGGAAGAAGTAGGTATAGAGTTTAAGGTTAAACGATTTCTAGGTTGTTTAGAGTGCACCTTTAATGCACAAGTTACTTGTCATACTCACGAGATGAATTTTATTTTTGAAGCATTTTCAACCGAAAGTATTCCCGTTCATTCTAAAAAACTTGTCTGGGTTTCTAAGAACGAACTACCAAGTATTAATTTTCAACCTAATTCATTATTAACTCATATAGAAAATTGGTTGCGAACTGACGCAGATCTCATTTTTCAAAGCCAAATGGGAGTATAGTATTTTTAACACGAATAATTGCAAAATCATGAAATGTAATTTTTTGAAAGTTAATTATTCACTATAGCGTTTTATT
>JAKFXB010000074.1 GCA_021731585.1 Alphaproteobacteria bacterium | reverse complement strand
ATAGGGTGCACATGGGCAATGGTTTCAAAATCTTCATTCATCGCGACAATATGAGCAAATGCTCCCATGACGGGTTCTAATTGAGTAAAGGGATGACCTTGCGAATCCTTGACAAGAATTTTTCCCATTGCGGCTTTTCCGTTCATGAGTTTTTGAGAGTCAAAGGAGAGGCTAAAGTAAATTTTATCACTTCTTCCACCGACGCTATAAGTTGAATTAAGAGTTTTATCCACTTTTTGAGGACTTTTAGAAAGATCCTCAAGGTCAGCCATAATATATTCCTGTTGATTAGTGCATAAAGGTGTAAGATCAACCCAAACTTTATATTGGCTTGCTTCTTTGGGAGTCCATTCAAATTGGTAGATCCCCAGTTTATTGGTAGCAGTAGGATGAATATGTTGGTAATCTGTCAACGTCTGATCAAAAACAAGCAAATGTATTCTTTCTGTATGCGTTACATCAATTTCAGAAGGAAGTAAGGGTTTGTTGCTTTCTTTTGAAACAAGTTTAATCTCCGTCGGCATTTTTTTATCTTTTACAAGAGGTCCCTTAAGAAATATTTCTGCACTGATGGCATTTTGACCAGCCTCAGCCGCCTTCCCACAATTATGAGGCATATTCTCTGAGCCCATTACCGAGGGCAGATTGCCCACAAATGAAAAAACAAAGATCGAAATACTTAAAAACATTCTGCTTGTCATCATTGTTTACCTTCCTGCAATCCTTTTATTCTTTTTCAGAGGAGAGCTGACGATTACAATGCCTCTGTTCTCTCCATTTTTCAAGATGATAATAAAGCGTCGGAACCACGATCATATTTAACATCGTTGATGTAAAAAGGCCACCTAAAAGAACTTGAGCTAAAGGACGTTCCAATTCTTTACCAACGGGAGATCCCCATAACAGTGGTATGAGACCAAGCGCTGCTGTAGAGGCGGTCATCAAAACAGGAACGAGTCGATCTATAGTCCCTTGAATCACCACCTCTTGAAGAGGTTTTTGCTCTCGATGCAGTTGGTTATAACGAGAAACTAAAATAATACCGTTACGCATGGTAATCCCAAATAAGGTAATAAAGCCAATCATCGCAGCTACACTCATATCTGCCCCAGCGATGTAAAGAGAAAAAATTCCCCCTATCAAGGCAAGAGGGACGTTAAGCATAACAAGGAAAGCCTCACGAAAGGTTCCAAATACTTTATAAAGTAACATCAGGGTAGCCAATAAGATCAAACTTCCAAAGATTAATATGGTGCGACTGGCTTGTTGTTGGCTTTCAAACTGTCCTCCATATTCAATGTAGTACCCTGGAGGTAATTTAATTTTTTCTTGCATACCGGTTTGAACGTCTTGGATCACACTTCCTAAGTCACGGCCTTGGACGTTGAACGCAATCACAACAAGACGTTGAACATTTTCGCGTTTGATTGAATAGGGTTGATTTTCTATTGATATTTTCGCAACTGCGCGTAAAGGAATTTTAGAATTACTCCCAGAACTCGCTCCTGGAATATCAATGAATAAATCTTGGAGAGATTCAAAAGTATTGCGATTTTTATCCTCCAAACGAACGAATAAATCAAAACTGCGTTGACCTTCCAAGATGCTAGAAACAACGACTCCATTGAGATAAGTTTGTATTGCATCTGCAATGGCCCCAACTTGAATGCCATAACGAATGGCTTTATCTCTATCAATTTTAATGGAGATTTGTGGTACCGCGATTTGTTGTTCTCTATTGATATCTACAACACCAGGGGCTGTTCGTAAAAAATTTTCTATAGATTGACCAGTTTGATTGAGTATGGAGAGGTCCTCTCCAAAAATCTTGATGGCGACTTGAGCCCTTACGCCTGAGAGAACTTCATCCATACGGTGAGCAATAAATTGACCAACGTTAAATACGGCTCCAGGGATTCTTGCCAAATCTTCGCGAATACGTTTAACCAATTCTATAGGTGGTATATTTTTGTCTTTATCAAAATCTAAAAGAATATCAAATTCACTGAAGTTTGGGGGCTCAGCATCTTCGTCTAATTCACTTCGCCCAGCACGTTGAGAAATGGAAATAACTTGGGGGTATTTTAATAAGTTTTGGCGGACCAATTTTCCTAAACGCATGGATTCTTCTAAGGACGTCCCCGGAAGTGTGTTCATGGAAATAATAAAATTTCCTTCATGAAATTCTGGCAGAAATGATTTTCCAAAAAAAGGAAGAAGCATTAAAGCTAACATAAAAACCGCTACAGCTGATCCAAGAACCCAAAGATAATGATTTAACGACCAATTCAGAACAGATGAGAATTTTCCCTTAAGCCAAACAACAAATGGAGTCTCTTTCTCTATAGAATGTCCTTCTGCAGGAAATGAGTCATCGTTTTTCATGACATCATGATTTATTAATTCACGTAATGACACTCGAGCGTCAGCCTTCTTTTCTTTCGAACGCACCAATAGCAAATAGCATAGAGCCGGTAATGTTAGGATCGAAACGAGCAGAGAAGCAAGGACAGAAGCTATATACGCAATTCCTAAGGGACTAAAGATACGCGCAGAAATACCTTCCAAGAAGAAAATGGGGATGAAGACCATACAAATGATCACTGTCGCATAAACAACAGAGCTTCGAATCTCGAGAACGGCATCAAAAACAATTTCAATAGAAGGTAAGGGATGAGAGGAGGAACGATTTAGCCTTAACCTGCGTACCACATTTTCTACTGTGATAATTCCATCGTCCACAACCTCACCGATTGCAATGGCGAGTCCACCCAAGGTCATAACGTTAATGCCCATTCCCAGAGCATTCATAACGAGAATGCCCCCCACAAATGATATAGGAATGGATAAAAATGTGATTAAGGAGGCTTTCCAATTCATCAAAAAAATAAATAAAATAATAACGACAATGATGGCTCCTTCAAACAAAGCAAGTTTCAAGTTATGAATGGCTGATTCGATAAAATTAGCTTGACGAAAGATTTGAGTATTAAGAGTCACGCCAATAGGAAGGGTTTTTTTAATTTCATTGAGCACTTTCTCAACTTTATAGGTCGTCGTAAGTGTATCAGCACCATAAGCTTTAGAAATAGTTCCAATGACAGCATTCTTAAGACCTAGAGCACCATCTCCACGCTTAATTTCTCCTCCAAAGGCAACACTAGCCACATTATCTATGGTAATTGGAATTCCCTCCCGAGCCGTTATAACAGTTTTTTTAAGGTCTTCTAAGGTACGAGCTCGTCCGATAGCCCCCACAATGAGTTCTTGTCCTGGGGGGTATAGAAATGCACCAGGTACATTCGTATTTGTTTTCTCTAAGGCTTGGCGAACTTCTGCAACACTTACCCGATAAGCAAGCATACGCGCAGCATCCAACTTTATTTGATACTGCTTGACTTCTCCACCAATTGATATAACAGAAGCAATTCCTCCTAAGGCAAGAATACGCGGGCGAATTTCCCAATCAGAGATCGTTCTTAAGTCTTCTGGAGAAATGGTATCACTCGTTAGCGCATACTTAATCATCCATCCAACAGCAGACGTAACTGGGAGCATGATTGGGCTTTTGCTGCCGGCAGGAAGTCGCCCCGTGATTTGCTGAATTCTCTCATTTATTAATTGGCGATCTCTATACACATCTGTGTTCTCATTAAATACAATCACAATGGTTGAGAGACCGGCTGCGGTTTTTGAGCGAACATGAGCAACGCCTGGTGTTCCATTTATGATACTTTCAAGCGGGTAAGTGATTAAGGTTTCTACATCTTGAGGGGACATTCCTGGAGCTTCTGTTTGAATAACAACCTGTGGAGGAGCAAACTCAGGAAAAACATCAACTGGCATACGTTGAAGCGTGTAACCACCCCAGATGACAACAATAAGAGTGAAGGCTAAAACAAGAAAGCGGTTATTTAATGACCAGGCAATGAGAGGTGTAAACATAACTATTCCTTGCCTTTGTTATGAGACCCACCAGTGAGCCATACGGTGTATAATTGACGGTGCCCTTGAATAACAACGTTATCATTAAACTTTATTCCGCTCTTAATTTCCGTATATTTACTGTCACTTGCGCCTGTCGTAACTACGGATCGTGTATAATTTTCACCCTCCTGTATGAAAACAAACTTTTCACCATTAGCTTCTAAAATGGCTGCATTGGGAACAGCCATAGCATTCATATTTTCTTCAAGCACTATGCTCGCTTGAGCACTCATATTAGGCTTTAAGAGCCCCTGAGGATTATTTAATTTAATCTGTACGTTAACGGTGCGTGTAAGAGGGTCAAGGTTAGGCTCAATTAAAACGACTTTACCTTTAAAGACACGATCAGGATAACTAAGCACATTAATATTTACAGTCTGCCCAAGTTTTACTTTCCCTATATCTTCTTCATAAAGAATTGCTAAGACCATGATTGGATCTCGACTGCTGATACTAAAAAGCGCCGTATTAGGTTGTACAGATTGTCCGAGTTTGACGTTACGTACATCGATGACCCCATTGATGGGAGCTATAATTTCAACACTCGGGGGAGGATCACCAACTAAAAATGATTGAACTTTTGCAAGCTTTTGACCTTTTTGAACCGCATCTCCAATATTAGCATAAAGTTCAGTCACTTGCCCGTTGATGCGAACACTTGCATCAGCTTGAGAGTTTGGCAATGGGCGCACCTCGCCATTTAAACTTAATAATTGAGAAAGGGGCTGAATGCTTGGTTGAGCCGTTTTCAAATCTATTGCTTTTACCTGATCTGCATCTAAATGAATTTCTCCTCCTTTTGGAGGTTCTTTAATTTCTATTTCATTACCATGAGCCAATAATGGAATTGCGTAGATACAATTTAAAATAAGCATATAAAAAAATGTGGAAACTTTGGCAAACTTATCTACATTTTTATTTTTCATTTTTTCTTCTCTAAGCTTTATAATTAAAGCTCCCCCACTGCAGTTTGTAACTTGACGAAAGCTTGAAAATATTGATCGAGCGTATTTAGGTAGAGAGATTGCAGATCATTTTGTTGGCGTTGAGCTTGAACAACCTCGAGAAATGAAATCTGCCCATTATGATAGGCCTGCTGCGCTAAAAG
>JAKFXB010000073.1 GCA_021731585.1 Alphaproteobacteria bacterium | reverse complement strand
TTTCTGCCACACATTAAACTTGGTAAATAACATGGTCACGATAATAATTGAAGCTAGGACTTTTCGGACAATTTTTGTGTGATGAGAAAATAATCTTACCTGCTCAATAATTCTCTTGCTGAAAACCGTAATGATGAGCATCGGAAGGGCAACACCAATGCTAAAAGTTGTTAAAATTAAAGCCGCTTGATAGTCAGTTTTTTGTTGAATGGTTTGGACAAGAACTGCTGCCATAATTGGGCCTGCACAAGGTGTCCAAATCAGAGCAATGCCTCCTCCAATAAGCACACCACTCCAAAATCCTTGAGGAAGGTGGACTTCAGCTTTTTCTGAAAAGGTTTGTCCTAAGTTTGCAAGTCTTTGAAAAAATGAGCTGAATTTATCACTTAAAGTATCAGAGAAGAGGATAATACCAAAAGCTAAAATCAAATAGATGGTAATGTCCTGAAGAAGCATGGGATTTACGTTAAGGGTGCTAAAAATGGTACGAGCAAAAAGTGTGGAGAGAACGAAGGTCAAAATAAAACCAAATATAATGCCATAGGGCTTTAATTTTCCTCCCTGAATTCCAGTTGCAAGAATTAATGGGAGAATAGGAAGGATACAGGGAGATAAAATAAGTCCCATTCCTTCTAGAAAAGAAAGCCCTAAAACTGTGATGCTCATGTCTCTCTTCCTAAGATACAAAATTCTGTACAATATATAATGGAAAAACCTTAAGAAATGGTTTCTTAGGTATAAGATAAATCTTATTCAAATGTTTGGATGGAAGTTTTTTTGATCGTCATCAACTATGTTGTTAAAGAGATCCTGAGCTCGCCACGTTGTGGCTCCTCAGGATGACATTTTACTAGTAAATTCAAAGAGTTGTCATCCTGAGACCCCGAGTAAAACGAGGGGAACTCAGGATCTCATGGATAATCATTAGGATGGATAGAGCCTAATAGCCTTCCGTATCAGGGTCAATTACTAGGGAAAAGTGAGTAGTAAAAGTGTGACTAGCGCTTGGGGGCACCTCACCTTGAATTTCCCAATAGCCTGTTCCAGTCGCTTCATCTTTTAAAAGCCACTGAGCTGTAAAGATTGCATCATCTGGAACTTCTTGGACCCACTGTATCTGACTGCCCATAGCTCCAAAAGTACGACCATTTGCCTGAATTTTTCCTTCTTCATTAGGAATAGGAATTTGCTTAGCAATTCCTTTAAGTGTTGCGCCAGTTATTACTTCATCTTGTCCTTCATTAAATGCAAAAGCCATTGAACCGCTAAGCAATAAAGCAGTTGCAACACTTAATAGTAACTCATTTTTCATTTTAAAAACTCCTTTTTTGAATGGGGTTAAATTGAAGTCCTAATAATTGTTTCATATATTTATTAAAAATTAATAAATAAAGCAAATATACTCTTAATCTTGCAATTTCTCGGCGACATCGAGAGCGGCATAGGTAAAAATAGCCGAGGCCCCGGCGCGTTTAAAAGCGATTAATGTTTCAAAAATAACCTTATCATAATCAATCCATCCCCGCTCGCTTGCTGCCTTTAGCATGCTATACTCCCCACTCACTTGATAAGCAAAGATGGGGAGGGAAAAAGCCTCTTTTAAGCGGTAGATGACATCGAGATAGGGAAGCCCTGGCTTTACCATCAGCATATCAGCGCCCTCTAGTAGATCTTGAGCCCCTTCTCGCAAGGCTTCCAAAGCATTTGCAGGGTCCATTTGATAGGTTTTTTTATCGCCCTTAAGAACAGCATTTGACCCTAAAGCATCGCGAAAGGGACCATAGAAAGCAGAGGCATATTTAGCCGCATAGGACATAATTCGGACGTGTTGATATCCATTGTGATCCAAAACTTTTCGTATGGCCCCAATACGCCCATCCATCATATCGGAAGGAGCAATAATGTCGACTCCAGCTTTCGCTTGATTAAGGGCCATTTCGGACAATATTTCAACGGTTTCATCGTTGGCGACATGGCCATGACGAAGCACACCGTCATGGCCGTGGCTTGTGTAGGGATCGAGAGCCACATCGACAATAAGGCCTAAGTCGGGAAGAACTTCCTTAATCAGGCGACTGGCTTGACACACCAGGTTGCTGGGGTTGAGAGCTTCCTTGCCTTCCTCACATTTTAAAGAGGGGTTGGTGTAGGGAAAAAGGGCAATGGCCTTGATGCCTGAATCCTTAATTTTTTGGCAAAAGGGGATCAATTCGTCTAAAGAATGGCGATAAACGCTGGGCATAGCAGCAATATCCCGCGGGGAATCCTTATCCCGAATAAAAAGAGGGAGGATAAGATCATTCACGGAGAGTTGATTTTCTGCGACCAAGTCGCGGCACCAGCTGTCTTGGCGATTGCGTCTCAGGCGGCACTGGGGATATTCTGCGGTGAGGAGTGGCATTAGTCATCACCCATTTTTAAAGCCGCAAGGAAGGCGGATTGGGGAATTTCAACGTTTCCAATCTGACGCATTCTCTTTTTACCTGCCTTTTGCTTATCCAAAAGCTTTCTTTTCCGCGAGACATCGCCCCCATAACACTTGGCCGTCACATCCTTGCGTAGGGCAGAGATGGTCTCTCGAGCGATGACTTTGCCGCCAATAGCAGCTTGAATGGCAATTTTAAAGAGTTGCCGTGGGATAAGCTCCTTTAACCGCTCACACAAAACGCGCCCCCGTGTCTCCGCATGATCCCGATGCACAATGATGGAAAGGGCATCCACAGGCTCTGCATTAACCAGGATGGAAAGTTTCACCAAATTACCTTCCTCATAGCCATCCATTTGATAATCAAAACTGGCGTAACCTCGGCTGACGGATTTCAGGCGATCATAAAAATCAAAGACAACTTCATTGAGGGGAAGGCGATAAACAATCATGGCTCGGTTGCCCACATAGGTGAGATCCAGCTGAACCCCACGCCGTTCCGTGCAAAGTGTGAGAATAGAGCCTAAATATTCATCGGGCACTAAAATGGTGGCCTTGATCCAAGGTTCCTCCATTTTTGCAATTTTGACCACATCGGGCATGTCTGAAGGATTGTGCAGCTCGAGCACCTCCCCCTTGGTCATGTGGATTTTATAAACGACGCTAGGTGCTGTTGTGACCAGATCAAGGTTAAACTCCCGCTCAAGGCGTTCTTGGATAATTTCAAGATGTAACAGTCCTAAAAAGCCACAGCGAAATCCAAATCCAAGGGCCGCAGAGCTTTCTGGTTCAAACATAAAACTGGCATCATTGAGACGCAGTTTCCCAAGACTCTCGCGTAAGTGTTCGAATTCAGCGGCATCAGCAGGGAAAAGACCGCAGAAGACCACAGGAACGCTTGGTTTAAAACCAGGCAGGGCCGCAGCGGTAGGGCGCTTTTCTTCTGTGATCGTATCTCCCACATTGCAATCGCTGACGGCTTTGATGGCGGCTGTAAAAAAACCAACTTCTCCTGGATAAAGGGCAGGGAGATTTTCCCGCTTTGGGGTAAAGACGCCGACCTGGTCTACGGGGTAAACCGATCCGGTTGACATCATCTTTATC
This sequence comes from Alphaproteobacteria bacterium, assembly GCA_021731585.1. Taxonomy (GTDB): domain Bacteria; phylum Pseudomonadota; class Alphaproteobacteria; order UBA9655; family UBA9655; genus UBA9655. Next base: position 1,568 of record JAKFXB010000073.1, on the reverse strand, counting down.
TTTATTCCTGGCTTTAAAACGCCATCAATGATGCGCACAAGAATGATAACGCCTAGATAGGCATCATACCAGCTATCCACCAAAAGGGCCTTCAGGGGAGCATCTTTGTCGCCTTGGGGAGGAGGAAGGCGATGGACAAGGGCTTCCAACACATCGGGGACCCCTAAGCCTGTTTTTGCAGAGACAAGAAGAGCCTCACTGGCATCAAGGCCAATGACGTCTTCAATCTGTTCCTTAACTCGGTCAGGATCGGCAGCCGGCAGGTCTGCTTTGTTTAAGACGGGAATAATTTCATGGTTGTTATCAATAGCCTGATAGACATTCGCAAGGGTTTGGGCTTCCACGCCTTGGCTGGCATCCACGACTAAAAGAGACCCCTCACAAGCCGCAAGGGAGCGACTGACCTCATAGGCAAAGTCGACGTGGCCCGGGGTATCCATCAAATTGAGTTGATAGGTTTCTCCGTTTTTCGCCTTATAGGTCAGGCGCACGGTTTGGGCTTTGATAGTAATGCCCCGTTCCCGTTCAATGTCCATGCTATCAAGAACTTGCGCTTTAAGCTCGCGTTCCGTAAGACCGCCACAGAGCTGAATGAGGCGATCCGCAAGGGTTGATTTACCATGATCAATGTGGGCAATGATCGAGAAGTTTCGAATGTGAGAGAGGTCTGTCATTGACGTAAAACTCCCCCCACATTTTTCTCGACAGAGGAAATAATTTTTTGGGAAATCATTTGAATTTCATCTTCCGTTAAGGTGTGGTCTTTTGGATGAATTCGCATGCGCAGAGCCATAGATTTTTTTCCATCTCCCATAGCAAAAACATCAAAAATAGAAAGGCTTATTTTGAGTGAAGGCTCGGCCTTTACTACCGCCTTGATAAGGCTATCGGCGGTAACGTCTTGATTCACCACAAAAGCAAAATCCCGGTCAACGACTTGATAAGGTGATAATTCCAGCTTGGGTTTTGCCGTTGTTTTTTTCTTTGGCAAGGGAAGACGATCAATAAAAATTTCAAAAGCCACGGCGGGCCCTTTGAGATCAAAAGCCTTCAGGACGCGGGGATGCAATTCTCCAAAATAGCCTACAACTTGGGGGCCAAATTTAAAGGTGCCTGAACGCCCAGGGTGATACCAGCTGGGACAACTCGCCTCGATCTGAGGGGAAAGACCTACGAGTTCAAAAAGAGAAAGAGCATCGGCCTTAACATCATAAATATCTACAAGGCGCTTTTTCTCACACCAAGTATTTTGATTAAAAAGACCACAGCGCAATCCTGTTGCCATCAAAGATTGTCCCTCGGGGGTTGCGTTCGCGTATTGGGGGCCTACTTCAAAAAGGGCAATTGATTCGGCGGCTCTATTTTGGTTTTGAAGGGCTGCTTTGAGTAAATTGGGCAAAAGGCTGGGCCGCATCCCATTGAGGTCTTGGCTGAGGGGATTAATTAAAATCAGGTGTTTATCGATACCTCCGAAAAGTTTAGCGTCCTCCTTAGACATAAAAGACCAGGTGATGACTTCTGTCAAACCTTGACTTGCAAGACGATCGCGGATGACAAAACGCCGTTCC
>JAKFXB010000051.1 GCA_021731585.1 Alphaproteobacteria bacterium | reverse complement strand
CGTTGAGCTTGAACAACCTCGAGAAATGAAATCTGCCCATTATGATAGGCCTGCTGCGCTAAAAGCGCATTTTTCTCACTAAGAACAATGGAATTATTATCCAACCTCTCTAAGATATTTTTTAGGCCCTGAACCTCTGAATAGGCATTTTTAACCTCAGTTTGTATAGCTAATTTAAGTGCTTCTATTTTGCTCAAAGCCTGAGAATGCCGAGCTGCTGTTTCCTGTATTCGCCCTTGATTACTATTCAATAAAGGTAAAGGAATGGAGAGATTAAGGGCTATCTTGTTGTCAGGCTTTTGAGGAGGGGCACCGGTAACAACAATCTTATCTCGTTCAACCCCTACTCCAACTTTCCAATCCTCCCACTTTTGGGCTTCGGCAAGTTCATTATCAGCTCTTGCTCGATTGATAGTTAATTGAGATATTTGAAGATCAGGACGTAATTTTAAGCTGAGATCGGTTTTCTCATCTAAATTTGCCAAAGCAAAAACTTTAGGCCGTTTTTTTTCTATAACTAAAGAGCAAGAAGGGTTCCTTCCCAAAAGTTCGTTAAGCTTCGCAATTTGAGTTATACGTTGATTTTCGAGTAGATTTTTCTCTTGGAGAAGACGTTCGTATTCAAGTTGAGCCGCATTAACATCTAATTCGGATACTTCTGCTGCCTGATATCGCTTACGCGTAACGCGTATTAATTTTTCGTTAACTATCATAAAGGCATCAATTTTTTCTATACGATAGTCTATAATCAAGAAAGCATAAAAACTAGAAGCAACTTCCCCTTTTAACTTTCTCTCAGCATCTTTAATTTCAGCTGAGGCGATTTCTACATCTACTTGAGCAACATTTTCTTGATTTCCAATACGACCCGCCACTGGAAATTCTTGGCTGATTCCAACGCTTCTTGCATATTCTCCTTCGTTCGTTAACAAACTATCATCACTATTTAATAGATTAAGTCTAGGATTAGGGTATTGACCTGCCTGCATTAAGCGAGCTTTAGCAATATCAACATTGTGTTTTGCAGCTTTTAAAGCTTTGTTGTTTTGAAGAGCTGTTTCTATTAACTGATCTAATGATAAGACATCTTCAGCATTTGCTGCTGGGGCAATTATTAGAAATAGAAACAAAAACATGCCTCTAGTTGCCCAAAAGAATAAGCTGTTTTTCATGACCCCTGATAAAATTATTATTTTTATACTCGCTCACGATCGAGCAAATTTAATAGAAGTATACGGTATCCACCGTCCCATGTCATTGGGAAAAGCTCTCTAAAAACTTAGTTGGAGCTCCTTCTCTCCTGTGGAATTTATCTTTTGTTAAGTTTCAGTGTTCATAATGAATTAAGAATATAGCGTTACTGAAACAAAAGGAAATCATGAAGAAGACTCACTCTCACTATATGAATCCTTCAAATGAGCACTCAGCAGAACACCATGGGAACATGCATCATGCTGACCATGCCATGATGGTTAAAGATTTCCAGGTTCGGTTTTGGGTCTCCCTTGCCCTGACGGTGCCCGTCCTCTTGCTCTCCCCAATGATCCAAGAATTTTTTGGCGTGCCAGGGATATTTTCTTTTAAAGGAGATACATATGTCGTGTTTTGTTTTGCATCCATCATTTATTTGTATGGGGGACGGCCCTTTTTAAAAGGGCTTTGGCAGGAGGTTAATCAAAAGCAACCTGGCATGATGACTCTCATTGGAGTTGCCATCACTGCGGCTTACGTTTACAGCAGTTTTGTTGTTTTTGGTCTGCAGGGAAATGTATTCTTCTGGGAGCTTGCAACCCTTATTGATATTATGCTTTTCGGACACTGGATTGAAATGAAATCGGTGATTGGAGCGGGAAAAGCTCTTGAGCAACTTGCAAGTTTGATCCCAGATGTGGCTCATAAAGTAGAAAAGGATGGATCTATTGAAGATGTCTCCACTCATACTTTAAAAAAAGGGGATAAATGTCTTGTCAAACCAGGGGAAAAAGTCCCTGGAGATGGCGTTATCCTTAAAGGCATCACTTCCATGAATGAATCCATGCTTACAGGGGAATCCAAACCCGTTTCTAAACACGTTGGAGATAAGGCCATTGGCGGAGCCATTAATGGTGAGGGGTCAATTATCATTGAAATTCAAAAAACCGGGGAGGAAACTTTTATATTTGGTGTCATTAAACTTGTGAGAGACGCCCAAGCCAGTAAATCTAAAACCCAAGATATAGCCAATCGAGCTGCAGTAGGACTAACGATTATTGCTTTAGGCGGAGGAGCTTTGACTTTCTCCATTTGGTTGTTTGCAACCTCCTTTGGTTTATCCTTTGCGATGGAACGCGCAGTGACCGTCATGGTTATTGCTTGCCCTCATGCCCTTGGCCTTGCCATTCCTCTTGTTGTGGCTGTTTCAACATCGATTGCAGCAACCCATGGTTTATTAATAAGGAATCGGACGGCATTTGAACAAGCCCGTAATATCCAAGCCATTATTTTTGATAAGACGGGGACTCTCACAAAGGGAGAATTTGGAATTACGGACGTTGTTATTTTTGATAAAACTTATTCAGAGACGGATTTGGTTAATTTGGCAGGTTCTATTGAGAAATACTCTGAACATCCCATTGCAAAAGGAATCGTGAATGAAGCTAAACACCTATGGGAGGCAGAAAATTTTCACGCCCTTTCCGGTAAAGGGGCAGAAGGTGATGTGCAAGGAAAATCAATAAAAGTCGTCAGTCCTGGATATTTAAGAGAAGCCAAAATCAACGTTAACAATCCTGCCATTGAGGAATTAAAGGCTCAAGGAAAGACCGTTATTTTTGTACTTATTAATGGGTCCTTAGCGGGAGCTATTGCTCTGGCGGATATTATTCGCCCTGAAGCAAAGAAGGCTGTGAGTCTCCTCAAAGGAATGGGCATCCGGTGCATGATGTTAACAGGAGATAATGCACAAGTTGCCAAATGGGTTGCGGATAAGATTGGCCTTGATGAATATTTTGCCGAAGTTCTTCCCGATCAAAAAGCAGAGAAAATTAAGGAAGTTCAATCTCGCGGTTTGATCGTTGCAATGACAGGGGATGGCATCAATGATGCTCCAGCTTTAGCTCAGGCAGATGTGGGAATTGCCATTGGAGCCGGGACAGACGTTGCCATTGAAACCGCAGATATAATACTCGTTAAAAGCAATCCCATGGATGTGGCTTCTATTCTTGGTCTTGCCCGCTCAACTTATCAAAAAATGATCCAAAATTTACTCTGGGCAACAGGTTACAATATCTTTGCGATTCCAGCTGCCGCAGGAGCATTTTATGCTTGGGGAATCGTTTTAACGCCAGCTCTAGGGGCTGTCTTTATGTCCTTAAGTACGATTATCTGTGCTGTGAATTCGAAGTTTTTGAGACTTAAGGAATAGTGGATCCGGGGCATAAAATGAGGATAGAGCCAAAAAATTTACAAGACTATCCTTGGTACCTTCGCCCCTTTTTTTCGGCACAGAGGAAAAAGTATGGATCCATATTAAATTCATCCCTCCTTTGGGCTCGCTCTCCCAAGTTATTTTTGGGCTTATCTTTTTTGTATGGCGCTCTTGATCGTAAAACGTCCCCTATTTCGCCAGCATTACGCTCATTAATTATCGTTCGCGTCTCCCAACTTAATGGATGTGCGTTTTGCATAGACCTTAACTCTACTATCCTGTTGCAAAGGGGTGTTCCTTTTTCTAAGGTTGAAGAATTAGAAAATTGGCAAAAAAGTGCGTTATTTAGTGATGAAGAGAAAATTGTTCTCGAATATACAGAAGCTATAACCATCACGGAAAAAAGAGTAACCGAAGAGTTGTTCACGCGTCTCAAGGAGTTTTTTAATGATGACCAAATTATCGAACTTACCGCAACGATCGCTTTTCAAAACATGTCGACAAAATTTAACACGGCTTTAGATATTCCTTCCCAGGGTTTTTGTTTTATCGAAAAAAAGAAGAGCTAATTTAATCTTTTTTGCCTTTTAGACTTTTCATTCGAAAACCTTATTAATGAAGCTCGTGTATCCTGTTGGGTTGGCTTTCTTTCTTCAGCTTCTGCAATATAATCTCGGGTGAGAGAAGCAAGCTCAGGGTTTTTCATCATTTGTATTTGAAAAACCATATGCCCCCTTTTCCGAAAAGCAATTTCGCAAGAAGCGAGATAAAAATCCCACATACGAAAAAAACATTCTCCCCACTGTTTCTGAACTTTGTCTTGATGAGTTAAAAACCGTGTTCGCCAATGACGGAGAGTTTCTGCATAATGGTGATGGAGGATTTCAATATCACTGACGTAAAGCTGTGAAGGCTCAAGAGAACTCAAGGTTTCAGAGAGCGCAGGACAATATCCTCCTGGAAAAATATATTTATTAAGCCAAGGATTAGGAGTCGTGGGTCCCGTAGAGCAGCCAATAGAATGAAGGAGGGCCACTCCATCTTCTTTTAAAAGAGACGAAATTTGAATGAATAATTCATCATAATGTTTCACGCCAACATGCTCAAACATTCCCACCGAGACAATGCGATCATACTTTCCTGTTTCATGGCGATAATCCCTTAGATAAAATCGTACTTTATTCTGGAGGTTTGCTTCCTTCGCCCGTGCCGTAGCAACGCGATGTTGTTCCTTAGAGAGTGTGAGGCCTGTAACATCAACGCCTCCTTCACGGGCAAGAGAAAGGGCAAGACCGCCCCATCCACTGCCAATGTCGAGGACTTTCTGCCCAGGTTTCAACTGGAGCTTTGCAGCAATGTGTCTTTTTTTGTTTTCTTGGGCCGTTTCAAGATTATCTTTAAAGCTCTTAAAATAAGCACAAGAATATTGCATATCTTTATCGAGAAAGAGCCGATATAAATCCTCAGAAAGGTCATAATGGTGAGCAACGTTACTTCGAGATTTATGAATAGGATTTTTCTTATGAATAAATTTTGGTAAGGAATCTACAACTCCAATTATTTTTTGGAAAAATGATGAATTAGTTTTCTGTAAGTTAATGGCACAAAAATTAAGGAGATCATAGATATCTCCTTTTTCAACGGTGAGTTCTCCCTCCATATAACCTTCCCCTAAGGCAAGCATGGGGGAATAACAAAGTCTTCGCTCAATGGACTTCGAATGAAGTCGAACAGTAATTTTAGGATAAGGCGTTAAAGAAAAAAGGTGATTGTTT
>JAKFXB010000154.1 GCA_021731585.1 Alphaproteobacteria bacterium | reverse complement strand
CTTTAATAGATGTTGAGATTTTTGTATATCATGATTAGCCATGATTAACTCCCTTCAGTTAGTTGTGGTCAGTAACGTGCAGGTGTTGAACTCACCTGTGCGTTACGCATAATGCTACTGTTTTATTCTTAAAAGATCAATCATCTAATTTTTCCATTTTTTACAACCTCTTCCATCAAGCGTGCTGCCAGAGACTTTATCTCAACGACCTTATCTTTAGGAACCCAAACTCTTACAAGAGAAAATTTTCTGGCTTTCATTTTTTCTCTATGTTTTCTTTGACGTTCCGCATTTGTAAGACTCATCAAACCAACTTTCTCTTATTTTAGCTTGTTAGCGTAACAGCTTCTGTTTCTGAAGAAAACAGACGAAAAAAATGGAATGGTCTAAGAGAACAAAGTATGTTCACATGGTATTTAGTGAGGCTAAAGCTATCGTAAGAAATGGTATTTGTCGCTTGCGACGAAGCGCCATTGCCATCGGGTGAGTAGGCCGGCGGTACTTCCCCCGCCAGCCTCTCGCAGGACCGGACGTGAACCTCTCAATTCATCCGGCCCCCATCACTCAGTCATTGCTGACTTTGCTTTATTCAAGAGTTCCTCTCGTTTCCGATTGACCCTCAAACAAAGCGGAATGACCCAGCCCCTTCGCTCCATTCCCATTACAGGAACTTCTTCACTACTACGAGCTGGCCCGCCCCTGTGCTCCGCATCGGTACTCTCACCCTTATGGTTTCTGCCACTTGGATGTCTTCCTTAACATCGGAACGACAGGTTCCCGCATTTCCTTATAAAAGCCTCGATCAAATTCACGTCACCTCTACGCCGGACACCGTTCACCCAGTAATTAGGTAGCCGATGAACTTATCTGGGAGTACATTGCAACCCCTCATTTTGATGTCAAATCTCGCATTTACGACGCTTCATCAGTGCTTCAGTTTTATTCGTCTCTTTGATCGTTACCTGCCCACTTAATGGTGGACTTTTCCTCAACGCTCACCACCATGGCTCTTTACCACAGCAGCTTGAGGTGGTTTGAAACCTGCTCCTATAAACCGGCTCCGAAGGGCCCTCCTTCATCTCTTATAAAGTTTGTACGCATTCGCGCAGTCCCTCTTATGGTGTGCGACGCTTGCGTCAAAGCGGCACACGCAATGTATAAGCGCGCCTCGGAAAATTTCCTCAGACTTCCTTCGATCAGTTTAGATTTGAAGATATGAAAGTTTATGAAACGAAAGTAGATGGGCCATTATTAATACCAAACTTAAATTTTTCTTGATCTCTTCAAATTAGAAAGGAATACTCATTTTAAGTACGTCAAAAAAATAAAAATTCACAATGAATTTATGATAAAAAATATAAACTCGAGCAAAAATCATCCCAAATTTCTCTGTGTCTTATGAGCTTAACAATAAAAGAAAAGGAAGACCTAAAATGCAAAAAAAATTTCTACGGACATTCCTAATTAGGTTTTGTATTAACTTTTTTACCTTGGTAGCTCTTCTATCACCAAACCAAACCTTTGCTATGAGAGATGATCAAGAACACCAAAGAATCATAACAACAAAAAAATATGATGAAACTAAGACCATCACCAGCGATAAAACCTATGATGAACTCCTATCACGCCTCCTATCACGCTATGATGGACTCCTATCACGCTATGATGGACTCCTATCACGGAAAGAAAGAGAATTCGGCGACCCATGTGGAAACCCTTGCCCACGAGGACGGCGCTATTGTGACACGGGCCCTTTTGCCCTACCCTTGGCGTATAACCCAAGGGTAAGTAGGTGTTTTAAGTGTGGAGCGAGAGAATTTTTTAGAGAGGATCTTCCAGAGTTTTTTAGAGAGGATCTTCCAGAGTTTTTTGAAACCACTATTCCATTCTTCTTTAAAGATGTTATTCCATCTTTTTTTAAATCTTTGCCTGATCGCATCCCAATTATAAGGGGGTGCGTTGCAGTCCATAAAGCTCGTAGGGAAGAAAAAGAAGCACTTAACGATTTTAGTTTCGATAGGTACAAAGAGGCTAGAAATAAAACGGTCGAAGCATCCATAAAACTGTTCGGCGACTTTATAGAATATGGTCCATCTCTCATTATAAAGGGAATAAAAGGCGGAAGTGGAATATATAGCTGGATAAAAAAATAAAAACAAAAGCATACAGTGTGTTCAAATACAAAGGCTATTGGATTTTTCACCTTTGACGAGAAGACAAACTTCTTCTAAGGAAAGGTTTCAAACATCTATGATCTCGTCACCTTTCAGGGAAACCCTTTAGAAAACACAACAAATGCCTTTAAGGATGCTGTAAAATGGCTGTATCCTGCGGTGCCAAGAATATAGAAAAAACAAAGGGAATCCTTTTCTTTTATAGCGTTGAACAAGGAAAACATAAGCGTTTCTCACAAAAACAAAAATTTGTCATTTAAACGTCCGTGGGAGCACGTTGAGGGGGGGGGTGGTTTCGCAAGCCAAAAATCATTTTCGCTTCTGTATGACGATATATGGACGATTGAGAGGTGTTTTATTTTTGGTGGTGGATCTCCAAAATCATCAACCGAAGGGTGCGCACTTATGCGCGATTGAAACCGATGTTCAAATCGCTCGTGCTGGGTGGCCGCAGGCGCTGTCAAAATCAACCAGAGATGTGAGTGAAGCTAGCTCTCGTAGACTTCTTTCCGATGTCCGACGCCGACCACGAAAACGACCAGCTTATGGTCTTCGAACCGACAAATTAGGCGATAGTTCCCGACCCTATAGCGCCATAATCCCGCCTTGTTCGCTGAGAGACTCTGGCCGAAAACACGGGGATCTTTAGCCCCTTCGATACGAATCCGGAGGTACTTGAGGACTTCTTTTTGGGTGGAGGGATCGAGCTTTCGGAGCTCTTTTCTGGCCCTATCGTCCCATTCAATGGTCCAGGTCAACGCCTTGTTCCAATTCGTCGAGAGTCCATCTTTTGGTCGGGGATTCTATTCTCGAGAGAGCCAAATACTCGTCCTCCATATCCTCGATAAAGCGAAGGAGAGCCTCCCTCGCATAATAGGTTTTCGTGCGCCCTGTTCTTTGAGAAAGACGCTGTAGTCGGTCCTCCATATCGTGAGAAATTCTAATCGCCAGCATGTGTATCCTCCATGATATACAAGTATAGCATTTTATTGATGTGTGTAAAGAAAAAATTAAAAACTGGAGAGAGCCGTCTGAGGAAACTTTCCGAAGCGCGCTTATACATTGCCGATGGCAATGGCGCTTCGTCGCAAGCGACTGATACCATCTTTTTCTTTTTTGTTTAGAGAAAGACGCAATGGCGTTCTTCTCGCCATTGCGTCTTGGTGAGTAAGAAATTCCGACTCTCGCGCCGGTCAAGAGGGGCCGTAGGCCCTCCCGTAGGGACGCGGAGCGATAGCGTAGCGCTCTTGACGGGCATAGCGAGAGAGGAATTACAGAAATTTTGATTTGTGAGCGGAGCGAACCAAGAATATTTTTCTGTTTATATAAGTTTTCCACATTTTGAGGTCAAACAACTACAGAATTACCTATATACTATATATACTATAGGTAGGGGGACCGTTTCACCCCCTTTAGGGGGACCGTTTCACCCCCTTTAGGGGGACCGTTTCACCCCCTTTAGGGGGACCGTTTCACCTTGGATAACTTTTTTTATCCACAAATTAAAAGAGGGGACCGTTTCACCCTATATAAATTGTTTAATTACAGTTAACTAAGAGTTTTATAAATACCATTTCAACATAGAAAAGGGAGATATTTTATCGTATTAATTTTCCACAGGTAAGGTGGATTTTTTAGACTTTTTTGGTTTGATCGTAACTGATGGTTTTGATGGTAAAATCTTAATTCCGCCCTGAACGCGTTCGACAGCTAATTCCGGATAGACTAATTGGACTTTTGTAAAAGCTCTCCAAGCTTTTTTAGAAAAGTCTTTTACATCTCTATATTCTGAGCCAAACTGCTCGTGTAACATACCCCAAGATATAGAACGTGATTGCCCGTTTTGTTGTGTTTGATAGGCTGTATAAGTTGCCCATGCGTAAAGGTCTAAAGCAAGAGGCGACCGTTTTAAAGCCTTAAGGATGCGCATATCAACTGGTACTGGCGCAGACGTTATTGCATTAAAGAAATCCTCTCCTAGCTGGATCCAATTTTGCCATAACGTTCTTTGATTTGGTTGTTTTTCGTTCCACCAAACCATACCTCTTGGAGCGACTTGCATATCAAGCCACGAATAACTTCTATCTGAGGATTGAGTAAAACTAATGGTTGAGCGAGAGAGACGTATCATTTGTTCTTTTAATCTTTTGAAATCACTTCTCTTTCCTGTTCCTTTTGGATAAAGCCCTAGTTCTTCCATAAATTGAGGAAGGCTATCTCCTAATTCAATTCGTGGATTTTTTGTACGAATTGCTTCTGTTGTAATCCAAAATAGCAGAAGGCGCGGTATTGTACCGTATGGGTATCCTATTATTTTTCCTTTTTTTTCATCCCATCCAGGTCGAATTGTTAAGGTTAAATCCCCATTTTTACGTGACCATGCCGGCACGTTTCCTGGATTTTTATGAGGTAGAGTAGCTTGAACCAATTGACGAGCAAGAAAAGCAGATTCTGTCTTATCTGGATCAAGCCTGATGTCGCCAGCAATGGAGATAAGTTTCATTTTTTGGGAAGAAATTAAAGGCAAAAGCTCTTGAGGTAAATCCGCAGAGATTTTGTTGTTTCTTTCTTTTTTCTTTCTTTTTTTAGATGCCTTTTGGGATCTAGGCTGATCCAAATTACCCCTATTGCTTTCTTCTAAGACAGCTACTGGAGTGTCATTTTTTCTCAGCTGTTCTGTAAGTTTTTCAAGAATGAGGGTAAGAAATTTTCTCATAAATTCCTGTTAGTTTTGTATTTTTAATCAACTTTTGAGACTCTCCGAACAAAGCGGAGCATAATATTCGGAGAGTCTTTTGCCCTAAATTTCTTCAGTATCTTTCTTCCAATTCTTATGGGTAACTCGGATCGCAGTCCAGGTCATATCTAGATTAGAGGCAACGACTTGTGCCTGAGACATAAGACTGCTCAGAAAATTCATTTCCTCTTCTAAACGCTTTAATAGATGTTGAGATTTTTGTATATCATGATTAGCCATGATTAACTCCCTTCAGTTAGTTGTGGTCAGTAACGTGCAGGTGTTGAACTCACCTGTGCGTTACGCATAATGCTACTGTTTTATT
>JAKFXB010000111.1 GCA_021731585.1 Alphaproteobacteria bacterium | reverse complement strand
AGAGCAGGACAAACCGTGGGTTGCAGATGCCTTAGATCATCTCCATTCGTCTACTTCTCATAGCAATGTTCAACGATTTATTCATGAACTTAAAGACTACCCCCTCTTTTATATTCAGCCTAGATCTATAGAGGAATTTCAAGGAAAAGGTCTTCAAGTTTGTCCCGGGTTAACGGTTGATGCCTCAACACCTGAAAGGCTTATTTCTACTTTTGGCTGTGAAATAGCGGAAGAGCTAAAAGAAAGCGCACTCCTTGCTTGGACTTGGGATAGAGAAAAAATTCTAAGTAAGTCTCGCATCTCAAATACAGATCTTTACGATCCCATTAGCTTGATTACCTATCTGATTTGCTATCGTCTGGAGTGGGAAAGCACCACCTGGTCAGGTCAAGATGGATTTGGTCAATTTTTAGAACGCCTGCTTAAGCGAAACGAAGATCAGTTTTTTAAAGCCATCGGATGGATTTCCAAACAATCTTGGTATGTAACAACTGAATCCTGTGGGGCCATGAAACCAGCGCTTTCTCACTTTGAAAAAGCCCAGGAATTGATTAATCACTTTATTTGTGATGAAGTGGGTCACTATAAATTTATGGAGCAAGTTTTTCGAGATCTTGATCTGGATAAAGACGATTTTCCTGTTGGAGAGGGAACAAAATGGCTTTTAAACGCTCACAAAAAAACGGCAGAGATTTCCCCTCTGGCTTTCTCTGCGATGATAAATCTTTTTGAAGCCGCTTTCTATGAAGGACAAGATCCTATTTCACGTGTGATTAAGCTTTCGTCAAGGCCTTATGCGGCCCAAGGGTACGACTTTCATTATAAGATTAACCAAGAACATCGTCACTGTGACATGCCTGTACGTCTGGCCTCATTTCTTGCACCGCAAAACTATTCTCACGCATCATTAACTCTAGGATTATTTGAACTGACGCTCAATTTTCTTGACAATATGGAAAAAGATCTTGCGAAGAGGTTTGAATTGCAATAAGCATCATATTAATAAAGAGAGTAGCAAAAAAAAGAGGATACGTGTAAAAATTTTAAGGTTGTGAAGGGATTAGAGAAGTAATGAGTTCTTGTTTACTAAAAAGCGATTATATTAATAACCTAAGTCACAGAGAATGTATATGAAAATTACGGCAATAAAATTTCAAGCAACAAGAACCTGGAGTTATGGATGACCTTAAAAAAGTAATTCATTTCTTAGGAAGTGGAGCTCCTCAAAAAGAGGAAAGGTAGGATTTTATATTTTAAAGTTTTTCTTGAGTTAATACATCGTGTAAGTAATTTTTTATCTCAATAATGTCTTTGTCTTTTTTAAGGTAAGAGGGATAAATAAAATATTGCTTTATTTCTTTATCTTTAACTGTGGGAAGTATATTTCTAAGGCTAGAGGATTTGATTAAATTCATTTCTTCATAACTGCCTACAATTCCCATACCATTTCTAGCAGCTTCAACCATACAATCTACAGAATTAGAAATAAAAACTGGTTCGTGAAGTTCCCCTTCTGGCATCCCTAACCTTAAAATCCAGTTCACGTCAGCATAAGGATGTACCTCTGGATGTCCAAAAGCAATAATATGATGATATCTTAACTCTTCAACTGTTTGTGGTTCTCCATACTTTGCTAGATACTCAGGACTAGCATAAAGCCTCCTTTCTAGGCTAAATAAATATTCTTTTCGGATTCCTTGGCTAGCTTGAATATCTTGCGTTTGCACATCAAGAGGTCGAATAGCAATATCCACATCATACAAAACAATATCAATAAAATGGTCCTCTCCTATTAATTCAATAACAAGCTCAGGATGAGTCTTATTATACTCAATTAAAAGATGCTTAAAAATATGTGCAGCCATAGCATGGGTAGTTAAAATGCGTATTTTTCGCTTTTCTCCATTTGCTATTTTTGCATGAGAGTTTTGCGTAAATCCTTTGAGCCCAATAAAAGTGGTTTCTATAATAGAAAATAGTTCTTCCCCCTTCCGTGTCAGTTTAACGCCACCACTATGACGGGAAAACAAAGGGCATCCTAAATGTTGTTCAAGGTGACTAATCTGCCGACTTAAAGAAGATTGAGATAAATTCAGAAAACGTCCTGCATTCACAAAGCTTCCAAGCTTTGCTACATAGTAAAAATTCTTTGCTTTTTCCCAGTCAAAATTTCGGAATCGAGGATCATTTTCTAATTCTAATTCCACTATAATCTCCTTGTTAAGAAGCATACATTTCTTAACATATCACACAAATACAAAATCTATGTTGAGTATATATTGCGATTTTCTAAAAGAACACGACTTGATGAAGTCTGCGTTTTTGCACTTTAGATAGCCAAAATTTTTAGTTTCTGTACTTAACTTCCATGGGATTATTTTTTTAAATAAAAACTTGATAGTAATTTTAAGCTCCCTTTTACGCAGCATCTTTCTTAAATTTAATTTAACCAATTTTACGATTTTTGCAATAATTCAATTATTTTATTTTTACCCTCTTTGAAACACTCAATACATTATGGAAGGCTCGTAAATTAATTTTAGCCAAGGAGATTCTTTTTATTTTTCCTCATCATAAAGGGCATTAAAAGCAACACGTATTTTTGGCCATCCTCCAGAGGAATACCCTGTATGCTAAAACAGCACTTTCAAATTTGGGAGAAGAAGGTAAATTTAATTTGTCAGAAGTGCTTGGTGATTTGTTATAGCTGACGATAGTAAAAACCGCAGAGCATAGATTATCTGTTAATAATGCTCTGCGGGGCCCCCAACGCCTAACAGCGGAATTGGTAATGCTTGTAGCATAACCTATAAAGTGATTGTTTGCAATAAGAATTATTCAGAGGCACGAAGGAGTATTTTTATGTATACCGTTGAGCCGTACTCTCAATTTCCTCAAAACACCCATGTTAATTTAAATTCTTTCACAAAAGATAAGATTTTTAAAAAACTTAAATTAAACGATTCAAATCAAGCTATTAAAATTTCACTTAAAGACTCACATTCACAAGCTAAGTCCTGCCTCTCTCGTATACAAGATCCTTTGTGGAAGTCTGTATGTACTGAAATGTTAGACATCATGGGTCCTTTTTCAGTGTATAAAATATGGAATGGTAAGTTAGGCTCCTATTCTGATACAGGTAAAACAATGGAATTTTGCTGTCCAACTGACGAAGTTGCTCAATTTATGAACCAGTATTCTTTTTTAATTCTAGGAAGTCTCCAACGCTACTTTCCAACCTTGAAACATCTAAAAGTGAAAATTATGCAAACATCATAACTTCTCATAATTTTATCGATGGCTTTTATGTGGCTCCCTTTAAATAAAGTCCACCTTTTGAATAAAATCATTGCCCAATTGTAAAGTTTCTGGCATCTTTCCTTTCGTAAATTACAGTGCATAATCAGTAAAGGGACACACATGTCGACAATCTATTATTATATTTTAGGCTCTGCTCTTCTCGCACTTTTGTATGGAGCATATGCCGCACGCAAAGTTTTTGCCTGTTCTACAGGAACGCCGCGCATGCAAGAAATTGCTGCTGCCATTCAAGAAGGGGCGGGTGCCTATCTTAATCGCCAATATAGGGCCATTGGACTCGTAGGTGTATTTGTTGCCGTGTTTCTATGGTGGGTCTTGGGAAAACATTCAGCCATTGGTTTTGTCATGGGAGCGTTTTTGTCCGGGCTTGCAGGGTATATTGGGATGAATGTTTCAGTGCGAGCCAATGTGCGCACCACTGAAGCTGCCCGTACAGGTCTTATTCCTGCCCTCGATATTGCTTTTAAATCAGGGGCTATCACAGGTATGCTTGTGGTGGGGTTAGGACTTTTAGGGGTTACCCTTTATTATATGTATCTTCGTCATGAGAGTGAATCCACACGTCACATTATGGAAGCTCTTCTTTCTTTAAGTTTTGGAGCCTCTCTTATTTCCATCTTTGCGCGTCTTGGAGGCGGTATTTTTACAAAAGGTGCTGACGTTGGAGCGGATCTTGTTGGAAAAATTGAAGCGGGAATTCCTGAAGATGACCCTCGAAATGCAGCTGTGATTGCCGATAACGTTGGTGATAACGTCGGGGATTGTGCGGGTATGGCTGCCGATCTTTTTGAAACCTATGTGGTGACAATTGTGGCGACTATGCAATTGGCCGCTCTTTTCTTTTCTGGTGTGGCACAGGAACTTCTGATGGTCTATCCATTGGCCATTGGTGGTGTCTGTATTATAGGATCTGTTGTTGGGACATTTTTTGTCCGTTTGGGATCCAGTCAAAACATCATGGGAGCCCTTTATAAAGGTTTAGTTATGGCAAGTGTCATTTCAGCCGGCCTTATTGTTTGGGTGACCATGAGCTTAATCGGGCTTGATATTCCTCTTATGGCCGATGGACATATCTTTACAGGCATGAACGTTCTCTACAGTGCCCTTACCGGCCTTGTGGTTACGGGGCTTTTGGTGTGGATTACCGAGTACTACACATCGACAAGTTACCGTCCTGTTAAGAGTGTGGCCCAAGCTTCTGTGACGGGCCATGCCACCAACATTATTCAAGGACTTGCAATTTCTATGGAAGCAACAGCCCTTCCTGTTTTGGTGATTTGTGGAGGTATTTTAGTTTCCTATACGAATGCAGGCCTTTTTGGTATTGGAATTGCGGCGACAACTATGTTGGCGCTTGCCGGTATGATTATTGCCCTTGATGCTTATGGTCCAGTGACAGATAACGCAGGGGGTATTGCGGAAATGGCTGATTTACCTGCTTCTGTACGGAAAATTACGGATGCCTTGGATGCCGTCGGCAATACAACAAAAGCTGTCACAAAGGGGTACGCTATTGGATCTGCAGGCTTGGCAGCTCTTGTTCTTTTTGCGGCCTACACGGAAGATCTCACTACTTTCTTCCCCAGCCTTAACATTCATTTTGAACTTCAAAATCCTTATGTTGTTGTGGGGCTCTTTATTGGTGGGCTTCTTCCCTATTTGTTTGCGGCTCTCGGCATGATGGCCGTTGGTCGTGCAGGGGCTGAAGTTGTTATTGAGGTTCGTCGTCAATTCCGTGAAATTAAAGGCATCATGACAGGAAAGGCTAAACCTGAATATGGGCGTGCTGTGGATATTCTTACCAAGGCGGCTATTCGAGAGATGATTTTACCCTCATTGTTGCCCGTTTTAGCGCCTCCTGTTGTATATTTCGTCATTCTATGGACGTCTGGACAAGCAAACGCATTCACGACCTTAGGGGCCATGCTGTTGGGAACCATCATTACCGGTCTTTTTGTCGCAATTTCCATGACCTCTGGTGGAGGAGCTTGGGACAATGCGAAGAAGTACATTGA
>JAKFXB010000156.1 GCA_021731585.1 Alphaproteobacteria bacterium | reverse complement strand
CTGTGAGGAAGTACGGCATCGGCTTGAATTTAAGCTCAATGCTGTTGAAAGAGAGCTGAAAAAACTTCTGCGTCTTAAGGGTGCTTTGGGGTCAGTTCTTCAAACATGTAATAAGACATTAGGTGAGCACTGCCCTGTATTGGAAGCTTTAGAGAAATTAGAGCAAGACTCATAAGATGTTAAAAGGCTTAGGGCTGAAAGCTGGTTGCTTGTTAGTCGTATATATGGATAACATATGATAAAATTTTGCTATTAAGACGGATGTAAACTGAGAAGGTATTGTAAAAATAGGCAAATAAGGAATGTAAATGTTAGGAAGGGATTGAGAGGGCATTGCTTCATTTAAGATCCATCATTGACCACTTATGCCATCATAGGTGGTTTATTGCCTATCATACATCCCAGGAACTCCGAAATCATACCCCGTATGCAGCTCCATGATAGGAGGAATGATTAGTGTTACATTGCTCTCATTAGTAATTATTCCAGCTATCTATCTTCTAGGGAAATAGAGAGAATATTAAAGTGAATAAAAGTTATCCAAACAAGACAAGGGCTGATTGAGAATTTTATGTATAAAACAACTTTTTATATTCCCAGAATGGATTGTCCTGCTGAAGAAAAGCTTATCAGCAAAAAATTACGCTCAATCCCTCACGTAAAACAATTGGAATTCAATTTGATTCAACAAGAGCTGATTGTTACCCATCAAGAATCTGACATATCAGAAATTCAAAAAGCTCTAAATTCATTAGGCATGGAGTTTCAAATCAAAAATGATTCTTTTACGACTAAACAACTTAATTTGTTGCAGCCTCACATAACATCAAAAGATTGGATGATAATCATCCTTTCAGGAGTATTAGCCTTCTCTGCTGAAATTCTGGTTTTTACAACTCATCTTGAAAAGTCTCCCTTAATTATCATGTTAGCATTAGCTTCCATGCTTGTAGGTGGACGCGAAACTTTTATCAAAGGGTTGCGTTCTATTCAATATTTTACCCTTAATATCAACTTCTTAATGACGATTGCTGTTCTCGGAGCCATTTTTATTGGTGAATGGCCCGAAGCAGCTATGGTTACATTTCTTTTTGGACTCGCTGAAACCATTGAGAGTTATTCCTTAGATAAAGCACGACAAGCCATCCAACGTTTGGTAGAGGTTTCACCGAGTGTGGCTACTGTACAAATCAAAAAGGGCAGTTGGCAGGTTAAATCTGTTCAGGAAATTCGCATTAATGACATTATATGGGTCAAACCTGGTGAGCGCATTCCCTTAGATGGTATTGTCCTTAAGGGCCGTACGAGTGTTAATCAAGCACCAATAACGGGGGAATCAATTCCGGTTGAAAAAAATGTAGGTGACCCCGTATTTGCAGGTTCAATCAATGAACGTGGCTCATTTGAATTTAAAGTTACAAGCCAAACAAACGAGACATTACTCGCTAAAATTATTCGCGCAGTTCAGCAAGCACAAAGTGAACGAGCCCCTACCCAGCGATTTGTTGATCAATTTGCAAAATATTATACGCCGACAGTCGTTATTTTTGCCATATTATTTGCTTTTTTACCAACACTTGTCTGGCAAGCTCCCTTTTATCCATGGTTTTATAAGGCTTTGGTATTATTGGTTATTGCATGTCCTTGTGCTTTAGTTATCTCAACTCCTGTTACAGTTGTTAGTGGATTAGCTGCGGCAGCTAAACGTGGTATTTTAGTCAAAGGGGGAACTTACTTTGAACAAGGGAGCCACTTAAAAGCTATAGCGTTTGATAAAACAGGGACCCTTACACTTGGAAAACCTAAAGTTACTGACATCATTATTGTTAAAAAAGACTTCAAACATGACATATTACAATTGGCTGTAAGCTTAGAAGCACACTCAGAGCATCCTATTGCTAACGCTATCCTGCAATATTGGCAAACTTCAAATTCCTTAAGAGACTTATTCCCTGTTCATGACTATGAAACCGTCCCTGGTCTGGGGTTAGTCGGGATTATTGAGGGTCAACATTATTTTTTAGGCAACCACCATTTTGCTGAAGAAAAAAAAGTATGTAATGAGCAAATTGAGATAGCCTTAGCTCAACTTGAGAAACAAGGAAAAACAACAATCGTATTCGGAACCCAATATGAAGTATTAGCAATCCTTGCAGTAGCAGATACCTTGCGTGAAACAAGTCAACATGCAATTGAGGCCCTTCATCAACTCGGGATTAAAACAACCATGATCACTGGCGATAATCTCACAACCGCTCAAGCTATTGCTGAAAAACTACACATTGATGATATTCAAGCAAATTTATTACCTGAGGATAAGCTTACGGCTATTGATGCACTCTTAAAACAGTATAAAAAAGTAGGAATGGTGGGGGATGGTATTAACGACGCCCCAGCACTTGCTAAAGCCACCATTGGTTTTGCATTGGGACATTCTGGGACCGATGTAGCCCTAGAAACCGCAGATGTTGCTTTAATGGAAGATAATTTAAATAAACTACCCTATTTTATTGACCTTAGTCGTCAAGTTTGGCGTAAACTCATTCAAAACATTACTCTATCCATCGGAATTAAAATTCTCTTTTTTGTTTTAGCACTTTTGGGTTTTGCTTCTCTATGGATGGCAATATTAGCCGATATGGGAGCGAGCTTAGTTGTGGTGTTAAATGGACTCAATCTTCTAAATTTTTCTGAATCAGAAACTCATCAGAAAACAACGTCATAGTATTGTAATGATTTAATTTATGATGGGTTCTTAAAAAGGGAGGTTTTTTTGGAGCAAGCTATCACGGAATGGGGATATTTCGCTGTTTTTCTGGGCTCAATGATTGAAGGAGAATCAGTTGTTTTAGCAGCTGGATTTTTAGCCCATGAGGGATATTTATCTCTCCCTAAAATTATAGCCATTTCATTTTTTGGGACACTCATTGCTGATCAAGGACTTTATCACCTTGGTCGTTATCAGGGTGTTTATCTCTTAACCCGCTTTCCAAGGCTAAAACCCCGTGCTGATCGAGCATTTCTGCTCCTTCATCGTTATGATGTTTACTTCATCTTGGCCTTTCGCTTTATTTATGGCATCCGCACCATTAGTCCACTGGTGATTGGAGCTAGTGGAGTTTCCCCTAAGCGTTTTATAGTTTTAAATGTAATTGCCGCATCTATTTGGGCCGTTTTGATCTCTCTAGCAGGTTATTTCTTTGGCGATGTAATTATGAATCAACAAAATTATCTCTCAAAATACATTTTTGTAGTATTATTGGCTTTAGGTATAGTTGGTTATGGTGTTT
This sequence comes from Alphaproteobacteria bacterium, assembly GCA_021731585.1. Classification (GTDB taxonomy): domain Bacteria; phylum Pseudomonadota; class Alphaproteobacteria; order UBA9655; family UBA9655; genus UBA9655. The sequence goes on along the minus strand of JAKFXB010000156.1, from coordinate 2,107 downwards.
ATAAGCTTCGAAAATGAGAAAATTTTCATTACTAATCGGGAAAAGCTTGGATAAAAAATGCTTTGCCCGTATTGTTAAGTAAATCTTAACTCTCCAGATATAGGATAGTGATGAAAAAGAGGCGAATAATACAATGAGAAGATCAAAAGAGGAACAAGAGATGTCTAACATGAAAAGCAAATACGGGTTTGGTAAAACAGTTTCCTATCCTTTCGACGTTGCTATTGAGAGAGTGAAAAAGGAACTTGAAAAGGAAGGATTTGGCACAATAACAGAAATAGATGTAGCCGCTACTCTGAAAAAGAAGCTTAATCAGGAGATGCCACCTTATCTTATTTTAGGAGCCTGTAACCCCCAATTTGCCCATCATGCGTTAGCAATAGATTCATCCATTGGTCTTTTACTTCCTTGTAATGTAGTTTTACGGGTAGATGACGATGATAAGGTTAATGTAGAAATTATGGATCCAAATGCGGTTCTAAACCTTGTGGGTCAACCCGAAATCGACATCATCGCAAAGGAAGTAAGGCAGCGGCTTGAGCGAGTCCTGAAAGCTCTATAGTCAATCCTGTTAAAAAATTGTATTTGGTGTATGTTAGCAGAAAAGGAAATTAACAAAATTTTCATTGCGCATGAATGAAAAACCCTCGATCATTCAAAATCTAAAGCAGGCAATCCTAGTCGGAGAGACTTCTTGCTTTTGACGACAGGGGCAGCAGGAACCTTGGGATTTGCCTATTTTGCATGGCCTTTTCTCGATAGCATGAATCCAGCGACAGATGTGCTCGTTCAATCTACAATTGATGCATCATTATCCTATATTAAACCAGGCCAAGCGATTACGGTTGTTTGGAGAGGTAGGCCTGTTTTTGTGCATTATCGAACTCCACAGGAAATTCAAGCTGCTGATGAAGTGCCTCTCCCTGATCTCATTGGTCCAGAAACTGAACAGAAACGGGTCAAAAAGGGACATGAAGAATGGCTTATTGTTGTTGGGGTTTGCACTCATTTAGAGTGTTTGCCTCTAGGACAAAGGTCAACTGAAAATCGAGGAAAGTATGGAGGGTGGTTTGCCCGTGTCATGGGTCCCTTTATGATGCCTCTGGACGAGCGAGGCACGGTTCTGCCCCTGCGCCTTCATATACCTCCTTATAAATTTTTAGCGCAGAACCTTATTTGCATAGGGGAAAATGAATCAACGCCTAACCCAACTGTAAAAGGTATATGACTCATTTCACCTATATGGAATTTATCTTTTGTTAAGTTTCAGTGTTCATAATGATTATGAAGGCAGGGTTAATGGAAACTAGGAAAATCATGAAAAATACTCACTCTCACCATATGAATCCTTCAAATGAGCACTCAACAGAACACCATGGGAACATGCATCATGCTGACCATGCTATGATGGTTAAAGATTTCCAGGTTCGGTTTTGGGTTTCCCTTGTCCTGACAGTTCCTGTTCTCGCTCTTTCTCCTATAATCCAAGAATTTTTTGGTGTGCCGGGTATATTTTCTTTTAAAGGGGATGCTTATGTTGTGTTTTGTTTTTCATCCATCATTTATTTGTATGGGGGACGGCCCTTTTTAAAAGGGCTTTGGCAGGAGGTTAATCAAAAGCAACCGGGCATGATGACCCTCATTGGAGTTGCCATTACTGCGGCTTACGTATACAGCAGTTTTGTTGTTTTTGGTCTGCAGGGAAATGTATTCTTCTGGGAACTGGCAACCCTTATTGATATTATGCTTTTTGGTCATTGGATTGAAATGAAATCGGTGATGGGAGCGGGAAAAGCTCTTGAGCAGCTTGCAAGTTTGATCCCAGATATGGCCCATAAAGTAGGGAAAGATGGATCCATTGAAGATGTTTCCACTCATACTCTAAAAAAAGGGGATAAATGCCTTGTTAAACCAGGGGAAAAAGTCCCTGGAGATGGAGTTATTCTTAAAGGCATCACTTCCCTGAATGAATCCATGCTCACAGGGGAATCCAAACCCGTTTCTAAACACGTTGGAGATAAGGCCATTGGCGGAGCCATTAATGGTGAGGGGTCAATTATCATTGAAATTCAAAAAACCGGGGAGGAAACTTTTATATTTGGTGTCA
>JAKFXB010000121.1 GCA_021731585.1 Alphaproteobacteria bacterium | reverse complement strand
GATTTTATAGCGGGTTTTTGTGTAATCCGTAGCTTCCCTTAAAACGTTTTCCTGTATAGCTGTAAAATCCTCATTGTATTCTTTCAAATGTTTAAGGTATTTTTCATAGGAAACGTTTGCTGATTTTAAATAATAAGCTGCAATAGAAACATCTAAGGGAAAAGGAGGGATCTCATTTAAAAATTTTTGGGCTTGTTCTTTTTGATCAAGAGTTAACGGTTTAGAATTTCCATTACTCAATATCTTAACAAAGAGATTTAATTTTTCTTCAGAATTTAGCTCTCCAATTTTCACGGTATTATTAATATGGTTATTGTTCCCTATATTATTGTCTCTTGTTACGATAACAACTTTTCCGTTCCCCCAAGCCCCTGAATCATGAGGAAAGTACTTTTGAATATCAGTGAATTTCTCTACATTGTCGAAAATGAGAAACCAATTCGAAAGGTTTTTTAATTTTTCTCTTACAAATAAAATGATTCCATTCTCTCTTTCTTGAGCATCTTTTATGTCTTTAAGTTCCCTTAATTTCTTTTTTTCCTCTTCCGTTTTAGAAAGAGTGTTAGCAAGATTTTCAAAAGAATTGTTTAGAGTTTCCTTTGTTTCCGCATTAAACTCCCAAATCAAGTTTGTAATTTGCTGGCGCGCATAGTATCGAGCCATTGTCGTTTTTCCGGCACCTCCTATTCCAACGAGAGCAATGGTTTGGATGGGTTGTTGTCCATTTAAGTTCCTTTCCATTTCAACTATCAACTGAGGGCGATTAAGAAGGGTGAACTCGTTAGGGACAATAAGATCCGATCGAACAGACATTCCCTTTTGTAGCTCTTTATTTTGAGTTAATGCCTTTTCTTTATGGCTTGAATATGTAAAGAGTCCAATGCAAACTACGCTCACGCAAAATAAGATGATTATAAAAAAGCGATGTTCTCTCTTTTCTATAAGATTTAATAATTTATTGATGGTTACACTTGCTTTATTTACAAAGTTTTCATTAACGTCTTCAGCTTCCGAAGACGTTTGAAAGTATATTTTTTCTGAAGATCCATAGATTGCCTCATATTTATTCTTAAAATCTAAGATGATTTCATCAAGCTCTAAGTCAGGAAGTAATTTTTCAAGGACTTTAAAAACAAAAAAATAGTAATTTTCTTGTTCTAAAAATTCTATAATTTCAACATTTCCTAGCTATTTAGATATATTGTTTTTAACTCGAGAATGAGGGAAAATAATAACAATACAGCCGGGATTTTGGCCTACTCTTTGTATAAAATGAGAAAGGTCAGATTTTGTATGATTTTTTTCGTGTAGCTGTTCGGATAAAGCTTCCGGAAGAGCGTATAGAACATAGTTCGATTTATAAGATTTTACATCATTAACGAGATCAGCTGTAAAATTATGCCCTTCTCTCATTTCAATTGTTGCTTTAATACCAGCCCTATTTAAGTGACTTTCAAGATGACGTATAAGTGTTGTTTTATAGTCTTGCTCTTTCCAATATAAAATTTGGCAAGTGGGTCCTTCTGCGCCAATCAGCTTAGAGATTTTTAATAGTCGCTTTTCAAAAGAGGTTTGAGCCAACAAGCTTGAATAGTGCTTCTTTATAAATGAAATCTTGCCTGATTTTTCTACGAAGTCGATAATTCCATCGCGAGAGTTACACTCTAACTTCATCATAATGTTGCGCATATGTGTCTCAATTGTTTTCGGAGCAATTGATAACAAAGAAGATATCGTTTTCGCAGACCTCCCACTAAGAAGGTAGGCGATGGTATCTATTTCTCGACGTGTGAATTTTACATTATTAACATTTTCTAAGTGCTTAACATAAATGTCCTGAGGCAGGACAAGTTCATAGGTACGCATAAGCAACAAGACCCTGTTTCTATCTTATTAGAATAATGGCTACATATTTTATAGAAGCTCTTTTATTTTTATTTTTAATCTAATCACAGATAAGATTCAAATAATATTTTAAAAAAGTTCTCTAAGGGAATTTCCCTTAACTTAGCTTAGAGGTATTCCAATGGTATTTTCAGGATAGGCTAATACAACCTATTTGGTCAAAAATCAGAATCAGAGCTATTTCTCAGAGCCATATTATTAAAAAGGGATTTTATGTTTAATATTATTGAACCTAAAGATCGTTATCTCTACAAGACCGTCGCGGATTTATTTTCAGGACTCATAAAAGAGAGAGCTATGCTGGACTATTCCTTTCAAGACCATACAAGTGCTACATTTATTGCTATTAAAGGTCAGTCAAATGGAATTTTTGGGGGAGCTATCCTTCTTAAGCAAAGGGTTGGCACTCTCCATCAAAAAGTAGGGAAACACCTATCTACCCTTGAACCAAAAAATGGAGAAGTTTGGACTTGCTCAATTTTCCTGCATGGAGAAAACTATTCTCTCTCCCAAAATGAATCCTTCTGTAAATTATTCTATCAAAATCTTTATCAGCAACTTGTTGAATTTGGAATGAAGAAAAAAATAGGTTTCCTATGCTTGATGCTGGAGCCAGGCGAATACCTTTGCACAGAGGTCATAGGATCTTGGCCATATGCCTTTGAGATCAAACCTCATGAATCCCGAGATGGCCTTTTTCATGGAATTCTATCTCTGATGATAAATCCGTCGCAACTTCACAGAAAACGTGAAATGACAACATTTTATAAGGAGATAGGATTGGCGGCTTAACCTCCCTGCTTAATAGCCGCCAAAAGAGGAGGAATTTAAAGTGGTTTTTGGTTTGATTTATTTTGGTATCAATTCCTCCTCTTTTTTTCTTAATAAGTTTCCCTTCATATTCCAGTTAGAAATTGCCGGTGATTACAATTCAAAGTTGCGACCTCATGAAAAGTGTACCTAAACCCTCTCCAAAATTCCTCTAAAATACCCCATATCCACATATTTAAATTCTGCTTTAACCTAAACTCAAACTTCTTCTTTTTTCTTTTATAAAAAATCAGGTTGTTCGAGATTCTCATCTTTTACCAACCCTACATCGACATGGAAAAGTCTTGTTTTTGCCTCGAGACCTCTTGTTCTATGCGTTGCTTTTGAACTTCAAGCATGGCTTTCTCTTGTATTTTGAGCATGTTCTGTTCGTGGACGATTGAATGCCTACTCTCATAGCACCGGTCTCTGAACATGGAGTCTCCGTTCATGCGACGCAAGTAGACAAGGTTGTGAGAACCTAGATCTTTTTCAAGGGAGTCAGGGTATTTCTCCTCAATCTGGTGGGCGATTTCGGCCATGGCTGTCATTTGCGTATCAGTAGGTTTGGCACCATGGGTTTCTTGATACCTGAGTATATTCTTGGCGCATTCAGTGGCAGCGTTTTTGGAAAGAGAGTATTGAACGCCTAACTTTTGAGCGAGGGTTTTGGCTTCAGCTCTATGGGTTTTAAACTCAGCTTCTGCTAACTGTGGAATGTTAACGGGTGGCTTTAGCCCTTCTTGCTTTGCCTCAAGGAAGAGACGACCTTCAATGGACGCTTGCCGTTCTGCAATCATATGAATAAGGAGCGGATCCTTTTTTTCATCAAAGTTGCCGCGTTTATGCCATTCTTCTGTCAGTTTCTCCTTGATGTGAGGAATACGGTCAAGCTCATACTTGGCACGAGCCAGGAAATGCTTTGTTTCTTTTTCTGTTGGTGTTGTTCCGCCCAGGGTATGAGCATAGAAGATGAAGTTTGCCGCACGCTCGGCTTGAAGAGGAACCCGCTCCTTCAGCTCAGCGGTCATGGAGATATTTTCCTTGACCATATAAGCATAGAGGACTTTTTCGCAGGATTTGGCGATTTGATTAAAGATGTCTCGAGGCGAAGCACTTGCCTCTTTGGTAATGACGCTGGATTGTGTTAGAGCCTGAGGCACAACTTGCCTTATAATCTCCCTGACACATTCAGGACCCGCCTTCTTGAGGACATCATTAAAGTCTTCTCCCAAGGTATTCGGTTTGATAACAGTCACCTTAAAGCCCCGTTCCTGAAGGGCTTGAACTGATTTTTGAAGACTCTTAGCCGCAGGCGAGTGGGGTACATCATGGTCGCCACAAATAACAATGTGGGTCTTGGGATCTTGAGGCTCAATACGCCCCATATTGGCAAGACCCAGACTGGCTTTGATAGTGCCTTCTATTCCCGCTTCCTTAAGGCTGAGAGCTGTTTCAACACCTTCCGCAATAAAGAGATAGTTTGAATCTTTACCTGCCTGTAACGTTACGGCCGAACCTTTTAACAATCCATAGGATCTCTTCTGAACAGGAATATTAGCCTTGTTGGCTGTTTTAGGATCAAGAAAGGTGAGCTGAACGGCTGTGATATCTCCTGTATTTGATCGTGCGGCAACCATAAGACAAGGAGTACTTTTCCCAGTGTTCTGTTCTCCTGCTACCTTTACATTCGGGAGATAACGGAAATCCTCAGGTAACTTCCCCTCTATCTTGCGATGCTCTTTGAGATAACGCTCAGCGATGGTTCCTTGAATGGGTTGACCTTTGGACCAGAGATTCTGAGCCCGCTCTATCTTTTGTTGAACTTCTTTGGCTTCTCTTTCTTTTTCTAAGCTTTCTTTCTCAACCTTTTGTGTGTGAAATGAATCAAAACTTTTCTTTTGAGCTGAGAACTGTTCAGGGGATAACCTTGCCCAAGAGGCTCCATACTCTAGAGCCTCCTTAAAGGAAAGACCTTTAAGCTTCGTGAGCATGTGAAGGGGGCCTCCAGATAAATCATTATCTTTAAAATTTATCCATCCCCCTGTTCTTAAATTCACTGAGATGTGGCCGTTTTTTCCATAACGACGCTGAGTAGATGACGAAGAGCCCTTATGAAACGGCTCTCCAATGGATGTAAAAACATGGTGGGCAAAATCAGCGATGTTTTCTTTGAGAGCGCTTTCAATAACTTCTTTGTTAGGAAAAGCAGGTTTCTGTGGGAGTGCCCTTTCTAGGATTGTTATAGCTTTATCCGTATTCTCAATGAGAGAGGGGTTCACCTCGGAGGGGCTCATCCCAGGGCGACTCAAGAGAGAGAGGCTTGCCCCAGAAGGGGAAACTGTTTCATTTTTTGTGTTCTTCTGTTCTTCCTGTTCTTGAGCTACTTTCTTTTTCTCTAAACCTTGATGATGAAAGGGCTCAAGTGTATTTGATGCCCTCTGTCCTAAGGGTTGGGGATGAGATTGCAATTGAGATCGTGGTTGAGATTGATACTGGTATTGGTATTGGTATTGGTATCGATAAGGCTCTTCAGATTGGAGGAAGCCTGAATCATCTATCTGAGGCAGAGATTTAATCTCAGACGTAGTCTCAGGCTGAGTCTGTGGTTTCTCCTTCTTTAAAAGCTTTTCAGCCCGTACTTCTTCTCGAATACTGTCTGAAGCCATCCTAATCTCTTTTTCTCGGTTGACTCCAAGGAAGTGATCAGCCACTTGCCAAAAGGCTTTCTTTGAAACTGTTCCCATCGCATCCAGTTCACTCGCAATACGATCAAAGATCTTTGTGA
>JAKFXB010000078.1 GCA_021731585.1 Alphaproteobacteria bacterium | reverse complement strand
CTGACACAAAGTGCCATTGCAGGTTTTCAACCTGCTAAAAAAAATCTTCCTATTGTACAAAATAGTTTGGGTGTTGCTCTTGCAAAATCAGCACGAGGTTCAACAGCAGAAATCTCTCTTCTAAAGTAAGCCATAAAATTGCTTACGCATAGCAAAAACGCAGGATGTCAACTTGCTAAAGAAAATCTTCCCATTGAGCAATGTAACTTGGGAATCATACTTGCAATTTCAGCACGAAATTCACCAGATAAAATCCCCCTTCTAAGGGAATCTATCTATTTCCTTACAGAAAGTGTAAATGCGGGTGATACCTGTGCTAAGAAATATCTTCCTATGGTCCAATATAAACTAGGGTGTGTACTTGTAAATTCAGCAGAAACATCAGCAGAAGGACTCTTCTTTCTGAGAAAAGCTATGAAGCGACTTACACAAAGCCTATTTGAAAGCGATCAACATGCTGAAAAAAAACTTTTTGCTGTGGAATATAAGTTGGGTTGTGCACTTGCAAATTGCCCACAAGGATCATCAGACGAAATCCCTCTTCTAAGAGATGCCGTGTATTTACTCGAATACAGTTTAAACTCCCCTTTTCAAAACCCTAAAAATCTTCCTTTCATCCATGCCACTTTAGAAAAAATCAATCACCGCCTTAAAACTTTATCAAAGCTTTCTCATCCTCAACATCAAAATGGGCCATTTTAGCAAGAAAGCCTTCAACTATTTTGCAGTTAATTTTCTTGCGAGATTGACCTCTCCCTTGAAGGGGAGTAAAAAAGTAAGGAGTTTAAAAACAATAAGGTTAACGTATGCTCTCGGCCCCAGAAGATATCAAACGCCCTCTTTCCCCCCACTTGCAAATCTACAAACCTCAGATCACGTCTGTTCTGTCCATCTTACATCGGGGAACGGGCATTGTGCTTTTTGGTGGCTCAATCCTGTGGTGTTTTTGGTTTGTAAGCCTTGCAGGGGGCAGAGATGCCTATCATCACTACCAAACACTTCTCTTAAACCCGGTTGGCTTGATCATCCTGATGGGGTGGTCCTTTTCCTTTTTCTATCATTTGTGCAACGGCATCCGTCACTTGCTCTGGGATATTGGAATTGGCTACGAGATGCCGACAGTACGTAAGTCAGGATGGACCGTTGTTTTTTCCTCTGTCCTCCTTACGGGCATAACGTGGACGATAGGATTAATGAAGTGGAAAGGTTTATTATGAAATATGAATCTTCTCTCAAGCGTGCCCAAGGATTAGGATCAGCTAAAAGTGGCGTCCATCACTGGCTTGTTCAACGCATCACCGCCATGGCTCTCATTCCCCTAGGGCTTTGGTTTATGGGGTTTTCCCTTCTTTTGCTCACCTCCTCCTATGAAGAAGCCCACACCTCTTTCTCCTCTCTTTGGATTGTAACCCTTTCCATTTCCTTCGTCATCGCCCTTTTTTATCACGCCTCCTTAGGCATGCAGGTCATTTGGGAGGATTACGTTCCCCATGAATTGACGCGCTGGTCACTGATCATGGGCACCCATTTATTTTGCTCCTTTTTAGCAATTTTATCCATTATTTCGATTTTAAAAATTTTCTTAACGTGAAGGCATGCCCATGACGAAAGAGTATACAATCACAGATCATACCTATGACGTTATTGTTGTTGGCGCCGGCGGCGCGGGCCTCAGGGCTACCCTCGGTATGGCAGCCCAAGGTCTTAAGACGGCTTCCATCACAAAGGTTTTCCCAACACGAAGCCACACAGTGGCGGCTCAAGGCGGTATCAGTGCAGCCCTGGATAATATGGGAGATGGGGACAACTGGCGCTACCACATGTACGATACGGTCAAGGGCTCCGACTGGCTCGGGGATCAAGACGCTATCGAATACATGTGCCGCAATGCCATTCCTGCGGTGATTGAGTTGGAGCATATGGGCGTGCCCTTCTCCCGCACCAAGGATGGCACCATCTATCAACGCAAATTCGGTGGCCATACCATTGATTATGGAAAATCCATGGCCCAGCGGTCCTGCGCCGCTGCAGACAAAACGGGGCACGCTATTCTTCACACCCTGTACCAACAGGCCTTAAAGCATAAGGCTACTTTCTTTAATGAATTCTTTGCTATCGACCTTATCATGGATGGGGAAGGGATATGCCGCGGCGTGATGGCGTGGAACCTCGAAGATGGCACCTTGCACCGTTTTGCGGCCCACATGGTGGTGCTTGCCACCGGTGGTTATGGGCGAGCCTATCTGTCTTGCACCTCGGCGCACACGTGCACCGGCGACGGTAACGCGATGATTTTACGGGCAGGACTTCCCCTTCAGGATATGGAATTTGTTCAGTTCCACCCCACGGGCATCTATACGGCGGGCTGCCTGATGTCGGAAGGCGCTCGCGGAGAAGGCGGCTATTTGACCAATAGTGAGGGCGAGCGGTTTATGGAGCGCTATGCACCTCATGCAAAAGACCTGGCTTCCCGCGATGTGGTCAGCCGGGCCATCACCATGGAGCTACAAGCCGGCCGCGGCGTTGGACCTTTAAAAGATCACGTTTTCCTTCATCTAGAGCATTTGGATCCTGTCGTCATTCATAAACGTTTGCCCGGCATTACAGAAACGGCCCGCATTTTTGCGGGGGTTGATGCCACAAAAGAGCCCATTCCTGTGCTTCCCACGGTTCATTATAATATGGGGGGCATTCCCACTAACCATCTGGCAGAAGTGCTCAATCCGACGAATGAAAATCCAGAGCAAGTTGTCCCGGGCCTTATGGCCATTGGAGAAGGCGCCTGCGTTTCTGTTCATGGAGCAAATCGTCTGGGGACTAACTCTTTACTGGACCTCATTGTCTTTGGAAGAGCGGCCGCCTACAGGGCTGCTGAAGTCATTAACAAGGAAAATGCTATAAAACCTTTGGGACCCAAGGATGGTGAGAAAGTTATTGAGAAGATTGATCGCCTACGCCATGCCAAAGGATCTCTCAAGGTAGCTGAGGTGCGCCTGAATATGCAACGCACCATGCAAAACCATTGCGCCGTCTTCCGCACCAAAGAACATCTCGAGGAAGGCATTAAGAAGCTTCAAGAGGTTGTTGCTTCTTATCAAGACATTCATTTGACAGATCAATCAATGATTTGGAACACGGATCTTGTAGAGGCACTAGAGCTTGAAAACTTACTTCAACAATCCATGGTAACCATTCATTCAGCCCTTAACCGCACGGAAAGCAGGGGCGCCCATGCCCGGGAAGATTACCCTGCCCGCGATGATAAAACATGGTTGAAACATACGGTTGCTCGCCTCTCAGCGGATAAGGTATCCTTCACCTATCGGCCCGTGCATTTGTATACACTTACCCCTGAGGTGGAAGTTATTCCCCCCAAAGAACGCGTTTATTAAAGGGAGATTTCATATGGTTCAACTGCGTTTGCCCCCCAATTCTAGAATTAAGAAAGGAAAGACCTTTTCTTCGCCAACCAAAAGCGCCCACATGAAGCTATTCCACATTTATCGTTACGATCCCGATGATAAGGAAAACCCACGCCTTGATACTTATGAGCTGAACCTTGAGGAATGCGGCCCCATGGTGTTGGATGCGCTCATTAAAATTAAAAATGAGGTAGATCCAACCCTGACTTTCCGCCGGTCTTGTCGCGAAGGCATCTGTGGCTCCTGTGCCATGAACATTGATGGCACCAATACGCTCGCGTGCATCAAACATATTGAAGAATGCAAATCGGACGTTAAAATCACTCCCCTGCCCCATTTATACGTGATCAAAGATTTGGTCCCTGATCTAAGCTTTGCCTATTCTCAATATGATTCCATTAAACCATGGATTCAATCGGACGAAACCCCGCCTCCAGATAGGGAGAGGCTTCAGAGCATTCAAGAACGAGAAAAACTGGATGGCTTGTGGGAGTGCATTTTATGTTTTTGTTGTACTACCAGCTGCCCCAGCTATTGGTGGAGTGGGGATAAATACCTTGGTCCTGCCACCTTATTACAATCTTATCGCTGGATTGCGGACAGCCGGGACGAAGCCACCGGTGAGCGTCTTAACGCTCTCGAAGATCCCTTTAAGCTTTACCGGTGTCATACCATCATGAACTGCACCAATACATGTCCTAAGAGCCTGAACCCCGCTAAGGCGATCGGAAAAATTAAGGAAAAAATGGTGGAGAGGCTTTAAAAAGGTTTTGGTGAAGGCGCACACTCGTAAGAGATGATATTTTTAAGAGAGCTTTGATCTTGAAAGAAAGAATTGAATTCTTTAAATAAGTTACAGGCCTTTCTACGCTCCCCCTGATACAGATATATAAAACCCAGACTCTTCATTCCTTGAAAATTCAAGGGTTGCCACTCCAATGTTTTACGAGTGTGCATTTCAGCTTGATCAAGGTCACCTTGATGTAAATAGTGAGAGGAAACATTCAAACATGCGAACCAATTCCGCCCCACATGACATGCAAGTTTATTAAGCATTTCATCCTTTGATAGATGAAGTGATACGTACTGAAAGGAAAAATAAAAGACAAGAACAGTAAACACAATAAGATTGAGGATGAAAAATATTGTTTTTGATAGTCGCGAAAATACATAAATTTTAAAATCAATCTTGGCAATAGAGAAAAAATATCCGATTAGAAGAGACGTCAAATAATAAGGATAAGGTTCCAAAAGAGGAAATTGAAAAAATGACTGAACGAAGAGAACAATTGAAAAGTAAAGGAATCCTGTATATTCTTGAAAAACCTTTCTTATTTTTTTCCAGAAAGTGTATATTAAGCTACTTCCAAGAAAGAAAAAAAGAAGGGATACGATCACCCCGTCCTCTGATAAGTAACGTAGAAATTCATTATGAGGACTATGAAGGATCGTTCTTTCATTAAAGCCAGGAAACATCTCTCCCAAATAGGGAAGAGAGGCAAATTCATACTGCCCAACACCAACACCTAATGGAGTTTCTACAATCATCTTAAGCGTATTGACATAAAGAGTCCATCGAGTAGAAAAATCTTTTAGCAGGGCTAAATCAGGAGGGGGACTTGGATATAAATATTTTATAAAAATGATTAATCCAATAATAACGAGAGACATGAAAATTATTTTCATAACTTCTTTTATATTTTTCATGTTAAATAATATGAAAAAGAAGCTCATTAGAATAATAGCAATGTAAGCAGAACGCGAGCTTGTCAAATAAACGTAGGCAATGGATAGAGCTGATACAAGGTTCAAAGAGAAAGACGTTTGCAACTTCTGCCAAATTCGCGTTAATCTCCCCCAAAGAAAAGCTATCGAAAATGCAACGTATTCAGAAGCAAGATTAATATTTCCAAACGTAAAATAGGGTGGAAAATCTGGATAGAAAAGAAATTCTAATAAACCACAACCAACAAAAACTGTTAAGGCAAAAACGATTACTTGTTCAAATTTCTCAAACCTCTCGTCAGGATCTGAAGAAAACAAATTAAAAAAGAATATGGCTGCCCCCCAAAACAGAAAGCGCTTAACATTCTCATACGTATACAAAGGAACGTTATGGTAATAGGAGTTA
>JAKFXB010000080.1 GCA_021731585.1 Alphaproteobacteria bacterium | reverse complement strand
TCTCCACAAACATTCGCAGGAGAGCAAACTTCCACGGGAGGGCACACCTCCGCAGGAGAACATACCTCAAGCACTGGGGGAGGGCACTCTGCTATGGACCATTCCTCAAGCTTTGGATTGGGATAGTGACGGGGATAGGTGATGACGGCATCTTCAGGGGGTTGGGGAGGCAGCTTGAGTCCACACCCCGTTAAAAAACCGCAGAGAGGAAGGAGACAAAGAATGGTAATAATCAATTCGTGTCTCTTCGTCATTGTGAGGTCCTTTATGAGCGGCGGCAATCCAGTGCTTAGATGATCGATGAGATCCTGAGTCCCTTTCGCGATGCTCAAGGTCTCAGGATGACAAATTTTATTCCCCACCCTCACTGTCCTGTGGAGCCCGTAAGGCGAGTTCAGGATCTTCTTCAGTAATGTCCTATAAGTCCATTTTCTTGCGAGTTTGTGCGTGTTCATGTTGAATTTCACTCAAGTTTAGCATATGATTTTATTATAAATACTTATTTTGGAGAAATTAGCATGTCCTTTTGGAAAAAGAAAGATAATCTGATTATCACAGCTTTGGTCGTTTTGTTCTTTGCGGGTTTAACGGTTTGGCTTGACCTATGCTGTGTCAATGCGGCTTTTTATTCTTCAAGCACGTTAAATCCTTCTCAGGTTCCTTTTATCGATAAGGATGAAAAGGCCCTGACACTTAACAGTTTTCAAGGAAAGCCTTTAGTAGTTAATATGTGGGCGACCTGGTGCCCCAGTTGCGTCAAGAAAATGGCGAGTTTCCACCGTTTTACGGAAAAGTTTGAAGCGGCCGGTGGTGTAGTTTTGAACATTTCTCAAGATCGGAGTGCAGGATCCGTGCGTGCTTATTATGCGCGTAGTAGCTTTCATTTTCCCCTCTACCTAGACACAACGGGGCAACTTTTGGATGCTTTTAATGGCACGGGGCTTCCAACGACCATTTTTATTGACTCTTCCGGCCAAGAAGTGGGCCGCATTCGTGGTGGCTTTGATTGGGATAGTCCGGAAGCGGCAGCCCTTGTGCAAAAATATTTTGGGTTGACACTTACAAATAAATAAAGTGGGGGAGGGGGGCGCCCATGTCAAAGGAAGAATGGGGTAAGAAAGTTAGAGCAGAGCTTAAGGATAAGGACCCTCAAAGTCTTCTCTGGAAAACCCCTGAGGGGATTGATATCAAGCCCCTCTATACCCTTGAAGATCTCAAAGATATTGCTGACATCTCTTCCTACCCTGGTTGTTTTCCCTATCTCCGTGGCCCTCGGGCCACCATGTACACCCACCGCCCGTGGACCTTGCGCCAATATGCAGGTTTTTCTACAGCCGAAGAGAGCAATAAGTTTTATCGCGATAACCTAAAGGCCGGCCAGCACGGTCTCTCGGTTGCCTTTGATCTACCCACTCATAGAGGTTATGACTCCGACCATCCTCGGGTAGTGGGGGATGTAGGCAAGGCGGGAGTCGCCATCGACACCGTAGAAGATATGAAGCTCCTTTTTAAGGATATTCCCTTAGACAAGGTCAGCGTTTCCATGACCATGAATGGGGCCGTGATTCCCATTATGGCCGCTTTTATTGTGGCGGCAGAAGAACAAGGGGTTGCTCCTGCCCAGCTAAAGGGAACCATGCAAAATGACATCCTCAAAGAGTTCATGGTACGTAATACCTATATCTATCCGCCTGAGCCTAGTATGCGCCTTGTGGCGGATATCATGGAATATACAAGCCAGCATATGCCTGACTTTAATTCCATCTCCGTTTCTGGCTATCATATGCATGAGGCAGGGGCGACGGCCGTTGAGGAATTAGCCTTTACCCTGGCCGATGGTTTGGAGTATGTACGGACAGCCCTCAAGCGCGGTTTACCTATCGATGTCTTTGCGCCGCGCCTGTCCTTCTTTTTTGGCATTGGCATGAACTTTTTTATGGAGATTGCCAAACTGCGTGCCGCCCGGGTTTTATGGGCAGAAATGATGGCGTCCTTTAAGCCGCAAAACCCTCAGAGCTTGATGTTACGCACCCACTGCCAGACCTCGGGCGTGAGCCTTGCCGCCCAAGATCCCTTGAACAATATCGTTCGCACAACCCTTGAAGCTTTGTCCGCTGTTTTGGGCGGTACTCAATCTCTTCATACGGATTCCTATGATGAGGCGGTAGGCCTGCCCACCCCCAAATCGGCGCGGGTGGCCCGCAATACCCAATTAATTTTGGCGGAAGAAACAGGCATCCCTCATGTGATTGATCCTTTGGGAGGCAGTTATTATGTGGAAGCCCTGACCCATAGCCTTAAAACCCATGCAAAGGCTCTGATTGATGAGGTAGAGGCCTTAGGGGGCATGACAAAAGCCATCCTTGAGGGAATGCCCAAATTGCGTATTGAGGAATCAGCAGCAAAACGTCAGGTCCGCATTGATCTGGGGCAAGAAACCATCGTAGGCGTGAATAAATATACCCTTGAAGAGCCGCCTCTTGAGATTTTGGAGATTGATGCCTCTGAGGTGCGGGAAGGCCAGATCAAGCGCTTGGAGTACATTAAAAAGAGGCGAGATAATAAGCAGGTAGAACAGCTTCTGGAAAAGCTGATCCAAGCGGCCAAGACGGATGTCAATGTTATGCCTTTAGCTATAGAGGCTATGCGGGCGCGGGCAACGGTGGGGGAAGTGTCAAATGCCCTTGAAAAAGCTTTTTACCGTTATGAAGCGCCGACGCGCACCATCCATGGGATCTATGGGGCTCTTTATGAAGCCGAACGGCCAGAAGAAATCGCCGCTTTTCATAAGCGTATCCAGGCTTTTGAAAAGAGGGTCGGTCAAAAACCACACATGATGGTGGCCAAATTAGGGCAAGATGGCCACGAGCGGGGAGCCAAAATTATTGCAAGCGCCTTTGGAGATTTAGGTTTTCAAGTGGATATGGGGCCGTTGTTCCAAACTCCTGAAGAGGCAGTGAAGACGGCTGTCCAAAAGAAAGTTCATGTGCTGGGCCTTTCCAGCCAAGCCGCTGGTCACCTCGTTTTAGTACCCCAAGTGCTTAAAACCCTTAAAGAGACAGGGGGAAATGATATTCTTGTGGTGTGCGGTGGCGTGATCCCTTCTCAAGATTATGAGGACCTTTATGCTCAAGGAGTGGCGGCCATTTTTGGACCGGGCACCCCCCTCCTCAAGGCAGCAGAAAACATTTTAACTTTGTTAGAGAAAATCTACAAAATTCCTTGACAGTTTTTGAGGGACGGGGTAGTGAAGGGGCATATCTGGACAGAATTTCCAGGAGTATATTGCCAGAGTTGGCCTTTTAAATAAGTGAGAGATGCGCATGTTTGCAATCATTAAAACCGGCGGAAAACAATATAAAGTAGCCGCAAATGACGTCATTAAAGTTGAGAAGCTCGTCGGTGCTTCGGGCGACACCATTGAATTTTCAGATGTCCTTATGATGGGCGAGGGAAGTTCCGTTAAGGTTGGAGAACCCTTGGTATCTAACGCGCGGGTTTGCGGTACAGTTTTAGATCAAATTCGTGATGATAAGGTGATTATCTTTAAAAAGAATCGTCGTCATAACTATCGTCGTAAGAATGGCCATCGCCAATATTTAACGGTTGTGCGTATTACGGACATTTTAGCTGAAGGCCAATCCCCAGCGAAGGCAAAAGCTCCAGCTCCCAAAGCGGAAGCGAAGTCTGTGGAGGAAAAGGCAGCTCCTGTAAAGGCAGCCGCAAAACCAGCTGCAGCTAAAAAAGCCGCGCCTAAGGCTGCAAAACCTTCACCGAAACCTTCAGAGAAATAAGGAGACCCCAGAGATGGCACAAAAGAAAGCCGGAGGAAGTTCCCGTAACGGTCGCGATTCAGCAGGTCGCCGCTTGGGCGTT
The DNA here is from genome assembly GCA_021731585.1 of Alphaproteobacteria bacterium. Taxonomy (GTDB): domain Bacteria; phylum Pseudomonadota; class Alphaproteobacteria; order UBA9655; family UBA9655; genus UBA9655. Next base: position 1,678 of record JAKFXB010000080.1, on the reverse strand, counting down.
AAAAAATTTGGCGGTGAAGCCGTCATTCCCGGTAATATCATTATTCGTCAGCGGGGTACCCAGTACTACCCTGGTAAGCTTGTTGGTATGGGGCGTGACCATACGCTTTTTGCTCTTGCTGAAGGTCATGTAAAGTTTGCCTGCAAGTCAAATGGACGGATGTTCGTCTCTGTCGAGACGAGTAACTAGTCATTAGAGCTTTGTTAACTCCCTGATTGTCATCCCCGCTTTCGCGGGGATGGGTAAAATCTAGCTACTATCTGAAATCTTACAAAAAAAGCCATTATGAAATTCCTCGACGAAGCCAAAGTATTCCTAAAAAGCGGTGATGGTGGCGCGGGCGCTGTTAGTTTTCGTCGGGAAAAATTTATTGAATTTGGCGGCCCCGATGGTGGCAATGGTGGCCGTGGGGGGGACATTGTTTTTGAAGCAGTTTCAAACCTGAACACCCTCATTGATTTCCGTTACCAACAGCATTTTAAGGCTGAAAAGGGCCATCATGGCATGGGCAGTTCTCGCTCGGGAGCCGCAGGTAAATCTCTCCTAATTAAAGTTCCTGTAGGAACCCAGATCCTTGCAGAGGATAAGGAAACTCTTTTGGCCGACTTTACGGAAGAGGGGCAAATCATAACCTTGTTAAAAGGAGGCGATGGCGGCTTTGGAAATGAACACTATAAAACCTCCACGAACCGCGCCCCACGTCAATATGCCCCCGGTTGGCCCGGAGAGGAAATATGGGTTTGGCTACGTCTCAAACTGATTGCAGATGTAGGGCTTGTGGGACTTCCCAATGCTGGAAAATCCACCTTTTTATCGGTTGTTTCCCGCGCTAAACCTAAAATTGCCGACTATCCGTTCACAACCCTTGTCCCGAATCTCGGAGTTGTCTATTCTCACGACCGCGAATTTGTGGTCGCAGACGTACCAGGATTGATTGAAGGCGCCCATGAGGGTGTTGGTTTGGGAACGCGCTTTTTAGGCCATGTAGAGCGCTGTAAAGTGATTCTGCACCTGATTGATGGTACGCAAGAAGATGTTTCGGAAGCTTATAAAACCATTCGAAAAGAATTGGAACTTTATGGGCAGAATTTAATCACAAAACCTGAAGTTATTGCCTTGAATAAATGCGATGCCTTAACACCTGAACTTATTAAAGAAAAACAAGCCCAATTCAAAAAGAAAACGGGGAAAAAAATTCTCCCTCTTTCTTCCCTAAGTCGTCAGGGATTACAGGAGGTTTTGGAGAATTTAGAAGAGCATATATTTAAATCTTAATAGTTTCTAAATTAATTTCAATTAATATTAAAGTATAGGTATCTGTTCATAAAATGAGGAGGCTCATTATGACACATGAAGAAGCAATTCGCAGACGTGTTAGGACTCTAAAGCAATTTTATATGGACGTTTTTACTTTTATTCTCGTCAATAGTATTATCGTTTTAATTTGGCTTGTTTTTGATCAGACGGGCACCTTTTGGCCCAAGTATCTTATTGTGATTTGGGGCATTATTCTGATTTACAGAGCGTCTCGTAAGAGAGTTCTGCCCCTTATATTCCATCGCTCATCCCTTTTTAGTCATGAGTGGGAGGAGCGTAAGGTGCGCGAGCTGATGCGCAAACGTGCTTTTCATGATAAGGATACCTTAGAAAAAGAAAAGAATAAGAAAAAGTAATATTT
>JAKFXB010000113.1 GCA_021731585.1 Alphaproteobacteria bacterium | reverse complement strand
TTTAAACAACTTTTTTTTACTGTGCTTACGGTGGCAGTAGTGCTTACTCTGATTTCATGGCTTGCTCAATCTATTCGCTATATTGATTATGTAGCAAATAAGGGAATTTCCCTTCTCTTGTATTTTAAAATGATTTTTTATCTTTTGCCAAATCTATTTGTTATTATTGGTCCTATTGCAGTACTTATCGGAGTGTTATTTATATATAATAAACTTATAGCTGATCATGAGCTTGTTGTTATGCAATCTGCGGGGTTAAGCTATTGGCAACTTGCAAAACCTGTCTTTTCAATTGGTATTCTGTTTACTCTTGTCATTTATGTTTTTTCTCTTTATGTGATTCCATTAACCTTCAGAAAATATCGTGACATATCAACGTCTTTAAGGGAGCAATCCTTGGTAACTCTCATCCAGGCGGGTCAATTCAATTCCATAGGGAAATATACGGTGTATGCTAGAGGGCAAGATGCGCAAGGCAATTTTTTAGGACTTTTACTTTATGATGCCAGCGAACCAAATAACCTTAAAATCTTTATGGCAGAAAAAGGAGTTCTTCTTGATAAGGAAGAAGGGGGACGGATTTATTTGATGAATGGAAATCGTCAAGAAAAAGACTTATCAACGGGAAAACCCTCTATTTTATATTTTGATCGCTATACCATTGAAGAGAAAAAAGAGGAAAAAGAAAATCCTCAGGAAACGCGGTTTTTGAAAGCTTATGAAAGGTCACTTGAGGATCTTTTTAATCCCGACGAAAAATTAAAGCCTTCTACAAAGCTAGAATTTCTAGCTGCCGCTCATCAACGTCTTCTCATTCCTCTTTTTGCCCTCGCTTTTGCCTTGCTCGGAGTTTGCTTCATGTTGCTTGGGCATTTCAATCGGAAGGGAAGATCTATGAGAATTTTTATCTCATGCTTGGGTGCAAGTCTCCTCCAAGTGAGCGTTATGATTTTCTTCCACACACTGAAATATGCTACTCTTATGATACCCCTTGCTTATGGAAGTGTTATCTTGACAATTTTGATATGTATTTTTCTGCTAACCCCATGGGGAGTTGGGTTTTTTAATGTGTTTAACCTTAGGAAGAACTCATGATTTTTATGAACCTCCTATCGCGCTATGTGAGTCGCACATTTCTTTTGAGTTTTTTGACCACTTTTTTGTGTTTGTTTATCATTATTTTTCTTTTTGATTTTGCTGAACTTCAAAGGCGGGCTGGGACAAAGGAAATTGATCTCCTTATAAAGTTAAATATGGTTCTTCTTCGCTCCCCTCAATTCTTAGAGCAAGTTCTTCCCTTTATTATTTTAATCGCGGCTCTTTTTATTTTTTGGCGTATGAATAGATCAAATGAACTTGTCATTATTCGCTCAAGTGGTGTTTCGCTTTGGCGAATTATTCTTCCCGTGAGCATGACAGCACTTCTTATTGGATTTGTTGACTTAGCTGCCTTTAACCCACTTTCATCAGCTATGCAAGCACGCTTTGAAAAGTTAGAAAAACGCTATCTCTTGAAAAACAAAGAAGATATTAAACTTTCTCCAACGGGTTTGTGGTTTAGCGAGAAAAGAGGACCTCATCAAGTTATTTATAGAGCAAGTAAAGTCGATCTGAATAAGATGGAATTTCAAGACTTAAATATTATTACAACTTCTCAGCAAAATAAGTTTATTGAGCGTCTTGATGCAAAAACAGGGCGAATTCATGAGGGCCATTTGGATCTTAATGATGGCTGGGATTTGAGCGTTGGGCAAGTGGCAAAACCTTTTGTAGAAAAATCTATTTCCACTTCATTAAATCGACAGAAAATTGAGCGAATGCAAACGAGTCGTTTGGTTTCTTCGTTTTGGAAATTGCCGGCCTATATTGCTCTTTTAGATGCGGCTGGGTTGCAAAGTCTTAAGTATCAAATGTTTTGGCAGTCTATGCTCGCAAATACATTTTGGTTAGGGTTCATGGTTTTGCTTGCCGCTGCATTTTCTTGTCGCCCTGTTAGGCAAGGAAAGTCAGCCCTCTTCATTTTTTTTGGATTGCTTTCTGGTCTTTTCTTGTACTTTTTCAAAGATATGACTTTTGCCATTGGTGCATCTGGAGGGCTTCCCCCCTTTATTGCTGCTTGGCTTCCTCCTCTAATTACGGCTATGGTGGGGGCCGTAATTGTGTTTAGCCAAGAAGACGGTTAAAATGAGTATAAGAAAAATAGCAGTTTGTTTGTTTTTAAGTAGTTTATTGTCTTCCTCCCTTTATGGCCAAACTGGCTTTTTGGAAGAGGATGATCGACCTGTTCTGTATTATGCAGATGCGCAGATTTATGATCGTGATCTGGGGATTATGATTCTGAAAGGTAATGTCGAGTTTCAATATGAGGGAAACATTCTAGAAGCAGATTATGTGACTTATAATGAAAATCTAGATATTGTTACGGCATCAGGAAATGTGAGATTGCGTCAGCCAAGTGGGGATATAGACTTTGTTGAGTACTTAGAACTTACGGGCGATTTGAAAACGGGTATTATCCTTCACCTTCGAACCCTTTTAGAAGATGATTCAAAGCTAGTTGCCGTTGAAGCACGTAAGTTTGAAGATCGAGAAGAGTTAGATAACGCCGTTTATACACCCTGTGAGCTTTGTGGAGATAAACTTCCAACGTGGCAAATCAATGCACGACGTGCTGTTAAGGATAATGAGGGGAAAAACATTCATTTTACGGATGCCGAATTTCGTTTCTTAGATACACCAATTTTATATATGCCCTATTCAACTCAACCGCTAGAGAGGCGTAGTGGATTTTTGATCCCATCGCCTGCATACAACACCATTTTTGGTGCTGGTGTTGAAGTTCCTTATTTTATTGCTCTCTCTGAAGATATTGATATGACTATTGATCCCATCTTTTATTCGAAGCAAAATCCTCTTGTTTTCGGTCAATATCGTCAAGCTTTTGGTTTTGGGACCTTCAAAGCAGAAGGAAGCCTTATCAAGTATAAAAAAATGCATAAGGATATAATTGCTGAAAAAAGGGATCATTTTAAGCTTCCTGAATGGCGAGGTCATGTTTTTGGTGATGGAAAGTTTAATCTTACAGAAAATTGGCGTATAAGAGCAGAAGGAGGATATGTTAGTGATAAGACTTATTTTAAGAAATTTAATATTTCGGGCTGGTCAAATCAGACGGCATTGACATCATCGGGAATCTTAGAAGGGTTTGTGAGTCAACGTGATTATGCAACTGCGCAGGTTTATCATTTTCAAGGACTTCAAAACTCAGATATCCAAAAGACCATAGCGGCTCCTTTGCCTATTCTAGAGTATAATGCATATTCAGCTGTTGATCCTTTGGGAGGGAGATTTAACTTTAATGGGAATCTATTAAGTCTTTATAGGCAAGATATGCAGCGAGGAGTTAAACCTTGGGAACTTAACAGGAAGGATGTGCAGCGAGGAATTGGGGAAGTTGGGTGGAAGCGGCCTTGGATTAATTCTATTGGTCAAGTCTTCTCCGTTTCTGGATTGTTACGTGGAGACCTATATAGTTTTACTACTGAAAAGAAACGTCCTCTCTCTTCTCCTGAAAGAAGAGGGGGAGGACGTTTTTTCCCTCAAGCCGCCCTTAATTGGCGCTGGCCTTTTGCCAATTTATTCTGTGATCAAAGCTATGTCGTACAACCTGTGAGCGAAATTATTACGGCCCCAAATAAGCCTATTGGTTTTAAACGGGTCCCTAATGAGGATAGTGCTGATTTTGAATTCAACGATACCAACCTTTTTAGTATGGATCGTTTTCCTGGGTATGATCGTATTGATACGGGAAGTCGAGCTGTTTATGGAGGTGAAGTCCTTTCCACGGGTAAGCAATATGGGGATGTAAGTGCGTTTTTTGGTCAAAGTTACTCCTTCTCTCCTCCAAAGCCTTTGGATTTAAGCCAAGGGTTTGGACGTCGCCCATCTGATTATGTTGGACGTCTTATGGCAACCCCTTTTTCATGGCTTTCTCTCAATTATCGGTTTCGCTTGGATGAGAAGTCTTTCAAAATGCGAGTATCTGATGCGGGCGGTATGATAGGTCCAGCAATTGCTAGACTTGCAGTTAACTATGTGTTTGTTGATAAGGCCTCAACGACCAATGGTTTAGATTTTAACCAGGTTGCATTGACGCTTTCTTCTCAAATAACGAAGTATTGGACCTTAATGGGTCAATTAAGAGAAAACTTAGTGACAAAAAAAGAAGGAGGAGGACCTCTGACGCGTGGGGTGGGAGCTGTTTATCGAGACGATTGTTTTGGTCTGGGTTTTTCAGTGGTGCGCCAATATTATAAAGATCGGGATGTACGGCCTAACACAACTTTTCTTGTCTCTCTTTTTCTTAAAAATGTGGGGGACTTTAATCAGTCTTTTGGCCTTGAGAACGGCATGCTTGGAGAAAAATCTAACGTTCCTGAGACTCCTTAATTTATTTTGAGTAATAAGTTCTTCTCACGCGGTGTGCTTGAGAGGATCGTGATTTTAAGTGCTCTTCCATTTGTTTTAAGGAAGGCTCTGTGCCATTGATCAGCAACTCTTGCCGGCACTTTCTAAGTTTGTTAAGCTCGCGAGCATCCTCTCGATCTTGAATGTGAAGACTGCTGACTTTTATTTCTATAAGGTCCAAAAGGATTTCAACAGATTGATGCGATAATGTCATGAATAGGCTCCCTCCTTGTAGATCATGTCTTTATCATATCTCTAAAGGTCTTAAAAATTGGTGAATAAGGATGGCTTTACTCTCATTGAATGAATTTGCACAAATCCTTTTTGAAAAGAGGGGACGTCTTTTGGGCTGTGATGTGGGCGAAAAAACAATAGGTCTTGCTCTTTCAGATGTGAATCGCACCATTGCAACTCCCTTTGATGTGATTCGACGCACCCAATGGAAGGTGGATTCAAAAACTCTTTTAAAAGTTTTTAGCGATCATCATATCGTAGGTATTGTGGTGGGTTTGCCTTTAAATATGGATGGAAGTGAAGGGCCCCGCTGTCAATCAATTCGTCAGTTTTCTCACAATGTATTGGCTCTCTCCGATCTCCCCCTTTGCTTGTGGGATGAACGCCTCTCAACGGTGGCCGTTACCAGGACACTTCTTGAAGCCAATGTCTCCCGTGAAAAAAGGAAAAAAGTCATCGATAAAATGGCCGCTTCTTACATCCTTCAAGGGTTTTTAGATGCTTTAAGGAATTAAAAAGGCTTTTAAATTAAATACTTTTCCTTGCATCGGTCCTATCCTTGTGTAAAGGTTAATGCAATTGAGAATTTTTGTTGAAAAAATAATTCGCGGGAGAATGAATTAAATGAGTCAGAAAGCTATAAAAGCGATCACCCCCTACATTCCAGCATCAACACGTTTGCCTGAAATTACTGTTAAGGCTGTGATTTTAGGTGCATTGCTTGCCATACTTATGGCGGGATCCAATGCTTATCTTGTCTTGAAAGTGGGCATGAGCGTATCTGCTTGTATTCCGGCCGCGGTTATTTCTATGGCAGTTTTAAAGTTATTCGGTAAATCAAATATTCTTGAAAACAACGTAGTCCAAACAGCTGCTTCCGCTGGTGAAATTATTGCGGCTTCCCTTGCCTTTTCATTGCCGGCAACGGTGATGATTGGGTATTGGGATGGATTTCCCTACCCTATTAT
>JAKFXB010000048.1 GCA_021731585.1 Alphaproteobacteria bacterium | reverse complement strand
GATTTCGTCTCCTTCCAGCAACTTAACTTCGGGTTAACAGAAAAAATACCAAGAAATCAAAGAGACCCTTGATGCCATCGACATCTTAAATTTTGAGGGTCTCAGTCAAACAAAAGAAAATTTCACTTCATTTATCTCTTATTTTATTATCTTTATCCTCGTAGCGGCCACCGTTAGCTTACTCTTTGGACTTTATCTCTCCTGGTTTTTCTCAGGTTTATTTTTAAAACCTCTTTCAACCATGAGGAAAACAATGCGTCAAATCGGAACAGAAGAAAAAACAATCTTTTTAAATCTAAAAGGCTCGGAAGAAGTTGAAAAACTTTCTAATGAATTTAATCTTATGTCGATTCGACTGCAGGGCTTTCAAAAAGATTCTTTGCAAAAAGCGATTAAAAACTATCAAATTATTGAAGATGCTCTTGATTCTTGGCCAGAACCTATCCTCATTTTAAATCAAATTTCCAATTTTACCTGTGTCAATAAGGCAGCTCACAAGATTTTGAAACTTCCTCAAGATCTTAACAAAATCCCCTCCCTCTTTCACGTCAAAGCAGAGTGGAAAGCGCCTCTCCTTAATATCTGCAATGCAGTTCTTACGACCAAAGATCGGTATCATCCTGACAAAGAAAAGGACGTGTTGTCTCTTGTCGTCGAAAATAAAAAAGCCTTTTATCTTCCTTGGGCTTATCCCATCAAAAAATCCGAAGCTTATTATCCAGACTCTTTAGAAGGAGTTTTTATTATCCTGCAAGATCTTCTTCACAAACCTTTATCTTCAGCAACTAAGGTTGATGCTTATGAAAGGATTGCCCACAATTTTCAAACTCCTCTCAATGACGTACGCATGGCAATTCATCTTTGCACTGAAGGAACTGTAGGCCCCTTAACAGATAAACAACAAGAAATTCTCATTTCTGCCCGTGAAAAATGCGATCAGCTCGAAAAGCTCATGCAAAGCTTACTTAGCCTTTCTACCCATGTAAAAAAAGAACTCCCTTCTGTTCAGAACGTAGATTTAAGTTCACTCATTTCAAGTCTTATTAAGGATGCAAAGCTCGAAGCAGATCAAAAAAACACCCGAATCCTTTTTGAAGCTCCAGCTTATCTCACTCCTCTAAAGGCCAACAGAGAGGAAATAAAAACGATCCTTGAAAATCTACTTCAGAATGCTGTTCATTATGCCACTCCGGGCTCTGAAATTAAAGTTGTGCTTCAAGAAACCGAGAATAAGTTTATTAAATTTAGTGTCACCAACCAAGGGCCTCTCATTCCCCCTGAATACCGTAAATATATTTTTAAAAAGAACTTTAAGGTCCCCGGCCAGCCAAAGAAACGAGCTGGTTTGGGCTTATATATTGCTAAAAAGAGTGTGCAGGGGATGAAGGGTAAAATTGGCTTTCGAAATGCAGGAAGAAATGGTACAATTTTTTGGGTGAAATTTCTTCTTTCTCCCATAACTTAAAAATTAGGTAAATAAAACTAAAAAAAGGGAGTCCTATCATGATTTATAAAAACTGTATTGATGCTTGTTTTGAATGCGTTAAAATATGCGACCGTTGTTCTTGCGAAGGGTGTGAGATCTCAAAAGAGTGTGCTCCACTTCGGGAGTGCTGCATTTTAAGTGCTGAAGTTTGCAACCTTGTAGGGCGCCTCACAGCACGTGGCATCTGTTGTTCTGAACTTTATGACATTTGCGCAAAAATCTGTGATGATTGTGCCAAAGAATGCTCAAAAGTTAATAATGAGTATGCCAAGGCCTGTGCTGAAGCTTGCAAAAAATGCGCCGAAACATGTCGTGCTTGCAGTAAGGATTGCGCAGAGTGCACAACCAAAAAGGCAGCCTGCCATTAAGCCATTAAAATAACGTCCCATGGGTAAAACATGGGACGTTAAGACTCCTCTGGTCATTTTCTTGGAAATCTTAATGGCCATATGGCGGTCATTTTGCTATTACTCTATCTCAAGCCCAGGAAAAATTTTGTTTGTCAGTTAGTTATGTGATTTGGGGCATAATGATTTAAAGATTGGATTGCAAGCTTAAACCCAAGTCCATGTAAGATAACCCCAATGGTGTCTAACTTAGGATTTCCTCGATTTGAAAGCGCCCGATAAAGGTTTTGCCTGTTTAAGTGGGTCCGTTGAGCAAGTTTTGAAATACCTCCTTGTGCTTCAGTAACATCTCTCAAAGCCATTAAAAAAGCTTCAGCGTCACCATCTTCTTCATAAGCTTCCAAAGCCACCTCCAGATAGGCTTTTGCTTCTTGAGGATTTTTAAGGTCTTCATGAAGAACATCCTTAAATTTCCTAAGCTTTCTCATTTTCACTCTCCTTAAATTCTTTCCAATAATTCTTAGTTTTTAAAATGTCCTTATTCTGTGTTTTTTTATCCCCTCCTCCTAAGAGAAGGATCGTTGTGTTCCCATATTCTGCGAAGTAGACTCTAAAACCAGGGCCAAAAAAGAACCGTAATTCGAATATTCCTTCACCAACAGGTTCACAGTCTCCAAAGTTTCCAAGCTCCAACCGCGCTATTCTGTTTCTTATTCTTGCCTTGAATGTTTTGTCTTTTAAGGAGTAGAACCATTCAGAGAAAGGCTCTTGTCCCTTTTTATCGGCATAAATGACAACGGTCTTTTTCTTGTGCATGAATTAATGTTTGTTGGTCTTATTTTTCTATTGTATGCTATAAGCTACAATTTTGGAAGAGATATTTTTGTTGCCACTCTTTTTAGATGACAAAAGAGAATGCACTCAAAGCATTTCAAATTGCCGGGTGCACTCATTGTTTGAAATCGAAATGATATTAAACTAATTTTTGATTTTTTTCCAAAGATACCCTATATACTATTAACAAACACAGCAACTTTGAGAGATCTTTTGCAAGAATTTATTGAAACATGGGGCTATTTTGCCGTCTTTCTGGGCTCCCTTGTGGAAGGAGAATCAGTGATTTTTGCCGCCGGCTTTCTCGCGCACGAAGGGTACCTCTCACTGCAAAAAATTATCCTTGTCTCCTTTACGGGAACCTTGATTGCAGACCAAGTCCTTTATCAAGTTGGACGTTATTATGGCGGCCATCTTCTCGATCGTTTTCCGTCTCTCAAACCTAAGGCGGATCGCGCTTTTTATCTTTTAAAGCGCTATGACACCCTTTTTATCCTTACCTTTCGGTTTATCTATGGCATCCGCACCTTAAGTCCCCTTATTATTGGCGCGAGTGGTGTGGGCGTTAAGCGTTATAGCTTTTTGAATTTTGTAGCAGCCCTTATTTGGTCGGTGGGGAGCTGTGTTGCTGCCTATTATTTAGCCCATCTCATTATGGAGCATCTTCATCTTTTCTCTAAAGTTGTTTTAGGGCTCGCTTTTGTTTTTATAGTTATTGGCTATGGAGTTTATAAATGGCGCACCAGAAGCGCTTAAACATCAACATGGAGTATTATAATGTCCCGTCGTTATCCTGTTAATTGGCAAGAGTTCTATCTTAATGCTCAAGCCCTAGCATGGCGTCTGAATGAGGGAAAAACATGGAAGGGGATGATTGCCATTACTCGTGGGGGGTTGGTGCCTGCCGCCATCGTTGCGCGCGAGCTGGGCATTCGTAAAATCGACACCGTTAGCATCATTAGTTATGATGACAACGACAAGCAAATTGCCCCCTCCATCATCAAAACCTGTGAGGTGGATGACTTTGGTAAAGACTGGCTTGTTATTGATGATCTGGTAGATACAGGTGCAACCGCAAAGGTCGTCCGTGATATGCTCCCCAAAGCTCACATTGCTGCTATCTACGCAAAACCCTCTGGGAAAGATATGGTGGATACCTTCATGACGGAAGTCAGCCAAGACACTTGGATTGTCTTCCCTTGGGAAGAAGAGATCGGCTAAAATATGATCAGAGCTCTTTTATTTTTCATACTCTTTTCACTTATAACACCCCTTCAAGCTGCCCCCAAGAAGACAGTAAACCTTTATGGGTGGACCTATGTTTTTCCGCCTGAGATGCTGGCTCAATTTCAAAAAGAAACAGGGATTAAGGTTAATCTTGATGTCTATGACACTCCAGAAATCATGGAGACAAAACTATTCACAGGTAACTCAGGTTATGATGTCATTATGGTGACCGTCTGGCCCTATCTGCCACGTCAGCTTGAGGCAAAGGTTTATCAACCTCTTCAAACGACCCTTATTCCTAACAAAAAAGAGGTCGATCCCCTTCTTTTGAAGAAAATGGAAGCGGCTGATCCTCAGAACGTCTTTGCTCTCCCTTTTATCTGGGGCACCAATGGATTTGCCTATAATGTGAAAATGATTGAAAAACGTGATCCCAAGGCTCCCGTTAATAGTCTAGCCATGCTCTTTGACCCCCAAGTGGTCGCAAAATTTGCCGATTGTGGGGTAATGCTCATTGACTCTCCCATTGATGTATTTCCACCAGCTCTTGCCTATTTAAAGAAAGATCCCAATTCGGAAAGCCCTGAAGACCTTAAAGATGCAACGAAGCTCCTCACACAAATTCGTCCTTATATTAAAAAATTCAAAGCTAACCCGGCTACAGAAAATCTGACCTCAGAAAATTATTGCCTTGTTCAGGGGTTTTCTTCTGAACTTACATTGGCTCAACAGTTAGGCAAGAAGATGGGCCTTGATATTCGCTATGTCATCCCAGAAGAGGGCGGAAGCCTTTGGGTGGACGCTCTAGCCATTCCAAAGGATGCACCTCACCCTGAAGAAGCCAATATGCTTATCAACTTCCTTTTACGCCCTGATGTTATCGCTCAAGTAACCAATGAAATGACTACTGCCAACAGCGTTCCTTCCTCCTCAAAATTCATTGAAAAGGATATCCGCGATAATCCGCTTATCTTTCCTTCCAAAAAGACCTTAGAAAAGTTATACATAGATAAGGTTCATTCTCCCCACTATGAGCGCTTACGCCTCAGGGAATGGACACGCGTCAAAATCGGACGGTAGGAATAAATGAATGAAACAAAAACAGCGGCGTATTGACCTTCAACCTTGGCAAGACTCCAAGGCCAAGCCCTATATCCATCTTGAAGGTGTTTCAAAGGAATTTAATGGTATTCTGGCCGTTGATGATGTAACTCTCTCTATCTTTCAAGAAGAATTCTTTTCCCTTCTAGGGCCCTCAGGATGTGGCAAAACAACTCTTTTACGCATGCTTGCCGGCTTTGAAATGCCTACCAAAGGAAAGATTTATATCGACGGGGTTGATGTCACCCGCAGGCCAGCTTATGACCGCCCTGTAAATATGATGTTTCAATCTTACGCCCTTTTTCCCCATATGACCGTTGAGCAAAATATTGCCTTTGGTTTAAAACAAGAGCGCATTCCAAGGACAGAAATTCAAGAACGGGTCAAAGAGGTTTTAAAGCTGGTCCAAATGGAAAAATATGGGCCTCGTGCCCCTCACCAGCTTTCCGGCGGTCAAAGACAACGCGTTGCCCTTGCGCGGAGCCTTGTAAAACGTCCCAAACTCCTCCTTCTAGATGAACCTTTAGCGGCGCTTGATAAACGTCTTCGCGAACAAACCCAATTTGAGCTTGTAAACATTCAAGAAAAGGTAGGCATTACCTTTATTATGGTCACTCATGACCAAGAAGAAGCCATGACCATGTCCACTCGTCTCGGAGTAATGGACCATGGCCGCCTTCGCCAAATCGCGACGCCTAATGAGGTTTACGAATATCCTAATTCAGAATATGTGGCTGATTTTATTG
>JAKFXB010000085.1 GCA_021731585.1 Alphaproteobacteria bacterium | reverse complement strand
TGTATATTTTATATTTTATTTTTAATATTTAACAATAACGACTCTCATAGAACCATGACCCAGTTTATTCGCTCTGATCTTATAATGCCCTTTGAACCCACTCTACTAGACCGACCTGATCTATTCTATAAAGTAGAAGAAAGCTTTAAAGGGTTACACCCTCTTAAAACAGTTGCTTTGGTTGGAATCGCAGGTGCAGGGAAAACAACCTTAGCTCGACAATATGCTCGTAAGCAAAAAGCCTCGGTTATTTGGGAGATTAATGCTGAAACAAAAGAAACACTTACTGATTCTTTGGAAAATCTGGCTCAAGCTCTCGCAAAAACGGAAGAAGATCAAAGAACTCTGAGGGAAATACAGGAAATCAAAGACTCCAAAAAAAGAGAAGACAGAATTTTCCAGTTTGTAAAAAGTCATTTAAAAACACATAAAGATTGGATTCTCATTTACGATAACGTTGAAACATTCCCAGGCTTCCAAAACTACTTTCTCCCAGATAATGGAACGTGGGGACAGGGAAAAGTTATTTTGACAACCCGAGATAGCAACATTCAAAACATGCGAACAATCGCCACTGTCATATCAGTTAATGAATTGACCCCCCCTGAGAAATCGACTCTTTTCATGAAGATTTTACATCATGGGTTAGATCAGTTACAGCTTCCTCAAAAAGAAGAGGTCAATGCTTTTTTAAAGTTTATTCCTCCATTTCCTCTCGATGTTTCCGTTGCGGCTTACTACATTAAAAGCACTCATCTAACTTATGAAAAATACTTAAAAAGAATCTCTGAATACAAAAAAGATTTTATAAATGTACAAGAAAATATCTTAAAAGGAACAAGTGATTATCCAAAAGTTCGTTATAGCATCATCACTTTATCTTTAGATCAGCTTATGGAGCTTTGTAAGGATTTTCCTTATCTTTTGCTCTTCATTAGCCTTATTGACTCTCAAAATATTCCGCGAGATTTATTAGAGAGGGACATGAACGAGATAAATGTGGATAACTTTATTTTTAATTTGAAAAAGTACTCTCTCATTACCGATCATTCCTCAACAACATATCGATGGGGAACAACCTTTTCTGTTCATCGTAGTACACAAGCAGTTAGCTTAGCTCATCTCATGGAAAGATTAGCTTTAAAACCAAACAGTCCATTGATTCAACGCGTTATTCAAAATCTAGAAAGTTACATAAAGCAACCGATGGAAAGGGAAGATCTTTTTCAAATAAGGCTTCTTACAACGCACTATAAGACATTCCTTAACCACTCCCAATTGTTAACGGAAGAAATGAAAGGTTCCCTTCTCGGAGATCTAGGAGGGATGTATCTCTCTTTAGGCAAACATGGAAAGGCTAAACAAGTTCTTCAAGACGCTTTGTTGAAGCTTGATGCTAACGATAAGCATCAAAACAAAAGCCATGCTAAAAGAGCGCAAGCTTTAGCTTATTTAGGGAATGCTTACGGTGACCTTGGAAATTATGAAGAAGCCAAAGACTTCCTTGAACAGAGTCTCCTTATTTACAAAAAGCACTTACCCACAAACCATAAAGGAGTTGCATGGGCATTAACATATTTAGGAAATGTTTACAGAGATTTAGGAAAATCTGAAAAAGCCAGAGAACTCCTTGAGAAAAGTCTCCATGTTTATAAAACTTACCTTCCAGAAAATTATGCGGAAAGTGCACGTGCATCTGTCTATTTAGGAATTGTCTGTACCATCCTTGGAGATTACGAGAAAGCTAAAAATATACTTGAGCAAAGCCTTTACATTTATAGGACACATCTTTCTAAAAATCACGTGGGGGTAGCTTGGGTTTTAGCCCATTTAGGCAACGCCTATGGGGAATTAGGGAACCATGAGAAAGCAAAAGATCTTCTTGAACAAAGCATTGCTTTATATAAGGAACATTTTCCTGAAGATCATATTAAGGTGGGGTGGGCTTTATCCTACTTGGGTGACATCTATAGAATTACAGGAGAATATGAAAAAGCGAAGAACGCTCTTGAACAAAGTATAATCATTTATAAAAAACATCTCCCAGAAAATCATATTGTGATTGCAGGTATCTTGGTCTACTTGAGTGACGTTCACAAAGACTTAGGAGAATATGAAAAAGCAAAACAGCTTCTAGAACAAAGCCTTATCATTTATGAGAAGGACTTTCCCGAAAATCACCCTGAGACGGCTTGGGCTTTAGCTCATTTAGGAGACGTTTGCAGAATCATGGGAAATTTTGAAGAAGCTCAATCCTTACTGGAAAAGAGTCTTACAATTTATCGGCAACATTTTTCTGAAGATCATAATGAGATTATCTGGGCTTTGGAAAGATTAGAGTATACCCATAACAAAGTCAGTGATTATAAGAAAGATCAAACTAAAGGCAGCAAAATCTGAGATAGATACAAGAGGTAAAATATGAATGATCCCGTTTGGATAAAAACCGTAGGTGTTGAAAACAATGGTGACTTTATTAGTATTCAGGCCTATTCAGGCTATGACTCTATTATGGTGGACCCTACAACTGTCGAGCATTTCTTTGTAGCTGATGTTTCAAATGAGGTACTGGGTACAGCTGTGCTTGAATCTTTTAAACAGTGCCGGCGGCTATCTTATGAAGAGGCGCATACTATAGCCCAACAGGCAGATCAATTTTATCTTGACTGGGTTCAAAGGGTTATAAATCGTTATGGTTATAAAACGAGAAAAGAGCTATTCATGAATATGAAAAGTTGCCTTATTAAGTATCATAAAGAGGTCCTTATTTTTCTCCCCAGCCATCATGAGGAACTTGAAGTTTGGATAGGCCATGGAGAGGAGCGCGAAAATAATCTTAAGATTTCAGTCCATAGCTCTGCTGCTGAAATTGGTGCAATGCTACGACTTGCGTTTAATCGGTGCACTGGCTAAGGAAGTTGTAATGCTTAATAGATAGCCTGCTCAGGAAAAGAAAGGTTCGACTTTTTCAATTTTACTCCCCCTTTATTTAGCTTCTTAACATTTACCCTCAATGTCCTTTCTGAGAGATAGGTAGTAAAATATTCCGGAGACGTAGGTTACACTTTTTTCATTTGGAGGGCCAGATGATGTGGAAAGAGGAATTTGGACCCAGCGAGCGCGCTCTACAAAGCAACGTAAATGGAATACCTCCCCGTTTCTTCACCCCTCCTCGAGATTTTGACGAAGATGAAAACACATGCCGATTCTCCTTTTTTATTCCCCGGAAAGGTCCCAGGCCAAGCTCTGAAGGATCCTAAAAAAGCTTGGAAGACAATACGAAATCAAGCCGGTGTTTCTGACGTGCATATACATGATCTCCGCCATACTTTTGCCTCTCATCTTGTATCAAGTGGAGTAAGCTTAAGCATTGTTGGAAAACTCTTAGGACATACTCAGGCTTCGACGACTCAACGCTACGCCCATTTAGCTGATGCACCTTTGAGAGAAGCTGCAGAATTTTTTGGAAATAAGGTGAAGGAGCTTGTTTCTCAATAAGATAAATTAGCTCTTACACAACTCTTAGCAATGATTTTTGAGAAAACAGATAATAGTGATGTTTCTTATTTTCATAAACGAAAATAGCACTTCTCTTTATTTTCATTTTTTGATATTTTCGAAAATAAAATGTATTCCTTGAGAGGGAGAGAAACAAGGTATAGCCAATGAAAATCAAAAAATCAGCATCAGGTAGGATTGTAAAGGCCTTAACGGGCTATCAATTTTTCATTCCGAATGCTTTACCCCCATCTTTAGAGTGGACAAATACATTAGCCAAAAGCCTCTCAAGAGCCGACCATACACTGGGTATGCTTGCAAGGGAAGGGATAAGGCTTCCAAACCCACATCTTCTTATGCGCCCTTTTATTACACGAGAAGCTGTGTTATCCAGCAAAATTGAAGGTACTCAAGCAACTTTAGGTGAAATCCTTGCCCAAGATGCAGGTGCCCACGTTGACCGTCCTCTCGACGATTTACAGGAAGTTAACAATTATATTCTTGCTTTAGATTATGGTTTTGAACGTTTGAAAGAACTCCCCTTATCTCTTAGGTTAATTAGGGAAATACATGAGAAGCTTATGCAAGGGGTACGAGGGTCTCACGTAACTCCTGGAGAATTTCGTAGGTCGCAAAATTGGATCGGTCCTCCAGGATGCACTTTGGATACAGCAAAATATGTCCCTCCCTCACCTGATGAATTGATGGAATGCTTGGGTTTATTTGAGAAGTTCTTACATGATAGGACTCTTCCTCCACTCATCCATATAGCTTTATGTCATTATCAATTTGAAGCTATACACCCCTTTTTAGATGGAAATGGGCGTGTCGGACGTTTATTGATTACATTGCTTTTAATTGAGCATAAATTGTTGCCTTCTCCGCTTCTCTATTTAAGTGCATTTTTTGAGGCAACACGTGATGAGTATTACAAAAATCTTTATAATGTTAGTAGTCAAGGCGCGTGGAATGAATGGCTTTTATACTTTTTAAATGGAGTTGCCATTCAGGGCTTAGATGTATTGTCTCGAGCTGAACGCATTAATACGATAATTGAAAGATGGCAGATTAATATTGGAAATCGATCAGATGGGCTTACTCGAGAGATTATAAACAATTTGGCCGTCAATCCTTATTGTACAAATAAAAAGATAACTGAGAAGTTGGGTGTAGCCTTTACAACAGCTCAAAGGGCCATAGACAAGCTTGTCGAGTTGGATATTCTTAGGCAAACATCTAAAGGCAAGAGAGACAGGGTATATTGCGCCAGTGACATTTTAATAATTCTGGAAGAGCCAACAAAAATTACAGAATATTTAGATGGTACACTTCACTCTTAAGTTGTTCTCCCTCAACGAAAATTGCTTTGGATCATGAGACCTAAGATTTTACGTTGCTTGAGAAGAGGCCCTATTGGCCGTCAAAGGTCATTGAGCCTTCTTCTGCCATTCTAAAAGATAAGGACAAGGATATCATATATCAAACTCCAACTTTTCATTGATAATAATGTGCCATTTTTCATTTTTAGGAAAAACTTCCTTGGGGCTATCGCTTTTCAAAAAGCAGTACCGAGGACGATTCTTTTTAATAAAGCGATGGAGAGTTTCTGTTTTATGAGAGTAGCCTAGTTCATCAAGGATGTAACCGAGTCTCTGGCTATATGCAGGAGGATAATATATCGCTACGTTCTTTAAACGCTGGGCTTTTATTTTTTCTCCTAATTCAGATAAAATAGTTGCTACATGGTTAATGTGCCCACCTTGCTTTACATACTTAATCAAGTCGAAAGCGGTCACTTCAGGAGGAGAAACATTCATGTAGCCTGTTGGTGTATTTCGTTTCTGTTGAGAGACATTAGTTATGACTTTTGAATAATAAAAATAAATTTGAGAACTTCCAATACGTGTTGGAGGTAGCCTTTTATCACAAATCACCTGAAAGATCTGGGGAGCTTGATGAGCTGTGCCATCGTAAGCAGCTGCTGTTAAAAGACCAACATAATAATTACAGCCATGTGCTTTCATAAGATGATGAATGTACCAGTCAGGAGGAGGGGCCCCTAAAGCCGAATACTCAGGAGGAACGATTAAATAAAGATGCTGTCCAAGGTATGTTATATTCCCGGCTTTGACATTCCTTGCTAAGGTGACTTTAAGAGAATTTGCATGCGTCTCTATTTCTTTAAGCGCCTCTGCTTTTGAAAATACATATATCCCCTTGCTTTGGATAGATTTTATAAAGTCCTTATAGGTT
>JAKFXB010000068.1 GCA_021731585.1 Alphaproteobacteria bacterium | reverse complement strand
AGGCCATTGGCGGAGCCATTAATGGTGAGGGGTCAATTATCATTGAAATTCAAAAAACCGGGGAGGAAACTTTTATATTTGGTGTCATTAAACTTGTGAAAGACGCCCAAGCCAGTAAATCTAAAACCCAGGATATTGCCAATCGAGCAGCTGAATGGCTAACAATTATTGCTTTAGGTGGAGGAGCTTTAACTTTCTCCATTTGGTTGTTTGCAACCTCCTTTGGTTTATCCTTTGCGATGGAACGCGCAGTGACCGTCATGGTTATTGCTTGCCCTCATGCCCTTGGGCTTGCCGTTCCTCTTGTCGTGGCTGTTTCAACATCAATTGCAGCAACCCATGGTTTACTCATTAGAAATCGTACGGCATTTGAACAAGCCCGTAATATACAAGCCATTATTTTTGATAAGACGGGGACACTTACGAAGGGAGAATTTGGGATTACGGACGTTGTTATTTTTGATCAAATTTATTCAGAGACGGATGTAGTTAACTTAGCTGGTTCCATTGAGAAATACTCTGAACATCCCATTGCAAAAGGAATTGTGAATGAAGCTAAACACCTATGGGAGGCAGAAAATTTTCACGCCATTCCCGGCAAAGGAGCAGAAGGTGATGTGCAAGGAAAGTTAATAAAAGTCGTCAGTCCTGGATATTTAAGAGAAGCCAAAATCAACGTTAACAATCCTGCCATTGAGGAATTAAAGGCTCAAGGAAAGACCGTTATTTTTGTACTTATTAATGGGTCCTTAGCGGGAGCTATTGCTCTGGCAGATATTATTCGCCCTGAAGCAAAGAAGGCTGTGAGTCTCCTCAAAGGAATGGGCATCCGGTGCATGATGTTAACAGGAGATAATGCACAAGTTGCCAAATGGGTTGCGGATCAGATTGGCCTTGATGAATATTTTGCCGAAGTCCTTCCCAATCAAAAAGCAGAGAAAATTAAGGAAGTTCAATCTCGCGGCTTGATCGTTGCAATGACAGGGGATGGCATCAATGATGCTCCTGCTTTAGCTCAAGCAGATGTGGGAATTGCCATTGGAGCCGGGACAGACGTTGCCATTGAAACCGCAGATATAATACTCGTTAAAAGCAATCCCATGGATGTGGCAGCTATTCTTGGTCTTGCTCGCTCAACTTATCAAAAAATGATCCAAAATTTACTCTGGGCAACAGGTTACAACGTCTTTGCAATTCCCGCTGCAGCTGGAGCGTTTTATGCTTGGGGAATCGTTTTAACGCCAGCTCTAGGGGCTGTCTTTATGTCCTTAAGTACGATTATCTGTGCTGTGAATTCAAAGTTTTTGAGACTTAAGGAATAGTGAATCAAGGTAGTCAAAAATGAGGATAGAGCCAAAAAATTTACAAGACTATCCTTGGTACCTTCGCCCATTTTTTTCGGCACAAAGGAAAAAGTATGGATCCATATTAAATTCATCCCTCCTTTGGGCTCGCTCTCCCAAGTTATTCTTGGGCTTATCTCTTTTATATGGTGCTCTTGATCGTAAAACGTCCCCCATTTCGCCAGCACTACGCTCATTAATTATCGTTCGCGTCTCCCAACTTAATGGATGTGCATTTTGCATAGATCTTAACTCTTCTATCTTGTTGCAAAGAGGTATTCCGTTTTCAAAGGTTGAAGAATTAGAAGATTGGCGAAAAAGTGCATTATTTAGTGATGAAGAGAAAACTGTTCTCGAATATACAGAAGCTATGACCATCACGGAGAAAAGAGTAACCGAAGATTTGTTCAAGCATCTTAAGGAGGTTTTCAGTGATGACCAAATTATCGAACTTACAGCAACGATCGCTTTTCAAAACATGTCGACAAAATTTAACACGGCTTTAGATATTCCTTCCCAGGGCTTTTGTCCTATCAAAAAAAGAAGAGCTAATTCATCTAATATTTTTCAAGTGCCTTAATTCTTTTTTCTATCGAAGGATGGGTATCAAATAACCCAAGGTAGGATTCTGTATTATCGAATAACATAAAACGAAGATCGGAAGGAGCGTCGGTGACCTCAGATTTACCTGATACCTTTTTTAAGGCAGCAATTATTGCGTCCTTATCTTTTGTGAGTACAACACTACCAGCATCAGCCATAAATTCACGCTTTCGAGAGATCGCGAACTTGGACAAAATGGCAATAAAGTAACCAAGAATGGAAGTAATAAAGACAACAATCAACAATGGGTTGCCTTTTTTGTTATTTGATGATCCTCGAAACAATAAGCTGCGCAAAGCTATCTGAGATATAATTGATCTTGCTACCATTTGGTAGACACAAAGAAGACGTTTATACGAGAGTAAAAACAGATAACTTTGGAGACGATAGAAATGAGAACTTATGACAAAGACTTTAAAATAAACGCTGTGAATTTATATAAAAGCAGTGGCCGTTCTCTCAAGACAATTGCAGAAGAATTAGGCTTAGCAATATCAACTCTTAGCCAATGGGTTCAAGATTATAAGAAAGAGGGTGGTCAAAGTTTTTCTGGGAAAGGGCAGGTAAAACCCCATGAGGAAGAGCTGAGAGCTTTACGAAAAGAGTTATCGCACGTTCGTCAAGAGCGAGATATCTTAAAAAAAGCAGTCGCCATTTTTTCAGGCCCACAAGGGAAAGGTACTTCTTTATGAAGCTATACAATCAAGAATTTCCTATTGAAAGAATGGCTAAAATCATGGGGGTTTCTCGAAGTGGCTATTATCGCTTCTTGAAGGAAAAACCAAGCCTGAGAAATCAAGAAGAAGAGCAACTTATTGAGAAAATTCGTCTTATCCATCAAGGGAGCTTTGAAACCTATGGGAGTCCTCGTATCCATGCAGAGTTAAAGGCCATGGGAGAGAAGTGTTCCAGAAAACGAGTAAGCAGGATAATGAAAAAAAATGGTATTGCGGCTAAGATGACTCGACGTTTTAAAAAAACAACTCAACAATCTGAAAGACCTTACTTTGTAGCGAAGGATCTTCTCCAACAAGATTTTAAAGCTCATTCTCCTAATGAAGCCTGGGTAAGTGATATTAGCTATAGTGCGCCTCGACTTAGCAACTGCTGAGGCGCATATCGTTCGGAATGCATTAACAAGAAAGGAGGTTTAACAAGAAAAAATGCATGTCCTTCACTGTGGAAGGACATGAGCCCATGCGGCGGTGACCTGCTGTCAACAGGCAGGGTGACGTAGCCCGCAAGTAAAGGGGGTTGAGGCGAATCCGTTACGCCAAGATGGCCTCCAAGGCTAGAGTATTGGAAGGTTGAGGAACACGAACCGATTAACCCGCATCTGAGGGCTGAAATGTCGCCGGTCTGACTGTGTTCTCCCCGTGTCTCCATGCAAATGGCATACCTGTCCATTTGCACTTACAGGCGTTCACGACCTACATTTCCTTGAACACCATCAATATATCTACCTGTTAATCCGTGTAGGGCAATTGGCCGCTCCCTAGGAGCAGCAAGAAATACAGTAAGGGATTTACTAAGAAAAGCTCAGCTTTTAGGTCTCAAAGAAGAATCAGGGCCAGAAGAAGCAGAGAAGATCATAGAGCAACTCATAAAGGAGAGGTACACTCGAGGTGAACCCGGTCCCGCTCAAAGATTTCTGAGTACTCATCATAACAAAATTGAGGCATGGCGTCTCTCCCCCTATATGACGACTAAGCAAATGGTAAGACTGTTTAAAGAAGAAGGAACAAAGGTTAGCGAAGGAAGTTTGAGGAGGTACATCAAAGAGAATTTTGCTGAGCTGACAAACTCGATCTCGACGGTTCATCTAGAAATAGAGGCTGGTCAGCAGGCTCAGGTAGACTTCGGATATGTTGGGCTCATGAAAGACCCCCTCTCTGGTAAGATGCGTAAAACTTGGGCCTTTATTATGACCCTCTCCTATAGCCGTTATCGTTTTGTGCGTTTTGTTTTTAGGCAAGACATTAAGACATGGATTGATTGTCATATCAGAGCTTTCAATTTCTTTGGGGCAGTTCCAAAGAGTGTTTTGCTGGACAATCTCCGCAGTGGCGTTCTCAAACCCGATATTTATGATCCCGTGATCAATCGATCTTACGCTGAATTAGAGCGATATTATAGCTTCATCGCAGACCCAGCTAAGGTCAGAATTGCCAGGCACAAAGGTAGGGTGGAGCGGAGCGTCTCCATATGCCGTCAGCAGATTTTAGCAGGGAGAAACTTCAAGGACATTGAGGACGCTAATACACATGCCATCAAGTGGTGTCGCCATGAGAATGCCCATGTTGTCACCAGAACGACAGGACAAACACCGTGGGAGATGTTTGAGGGGAAGGAAAAGACGCGTATGCTTTCCCTTCCTGAGGGGGAGTTTGAATGTCCTACCTGGCAAAGTGCCCTCGTTCACAAAGATCAACATATTATATTCGAAGGGTCATTTTATTCATGTCCCCATGCTTATGTAGGAGAAACCATTTGGATCAGAGCCACTCTGCGCATGGTTGAGGTTTTCTTTGAGCAGACGCGTATTAAAACTCATATTCGAGAGAGCCGCAAAGGACAATGGATTACAGATCAGAAAGATTATCCTAAAGGAGCTCGATATTTCTTAGAGAAAGGGATTCCTGAGTGTTTGGAAGAAGCGAAAGGGATAGGGGACTCTGCTCATGCTTTCCTTTCTCAATTTCTAGTCAAACCGAGCTTAACTCATCAAAGGAAAGCTCAAGCTGTTTTAAGGCTTGCCGAGACTTACAGTCCTGTCCGATTGGAAGCCGCTTGTAAAAGAGCAATCCTCTTTGAAAACTCAACTTATCAATCCCTCAAGAAAATTCTTGAAGGCGGTCTTGACCGGAAACCTCTCTTTGAAGAGAGATCAAATCGACTCTCCCCTGAACAACTCAAAAATGGGTGTTATCTAAGGAATGCCCAAGAATTTAGCGCAATCCAAGAGGAGACTTGTCTATGACATCTCTTTCTTTAAATGAGCAGTTCAAAAAGCTGCGCTTGCCGGGCATTATGGAGATCTTTGAAGCTCGCTTAACTTCAGCCAGAGAGAATGGCCTTTCCCATTCAGAGTGGCTCTCTCTCCTTCTCCAAGACGAGATTCAAAGGCGTGAAGCCCTCGCTTTGGAAAAACGCTTTAAGAAAGCAAGCTTTGAACAGATAAAGACCTTTGAGGAGTATGAGATCTCTCGTTATCCTTTACCCATGCAGCATCTTATTCGCGATCTCATGGGAGGCCTTTATCTTAAAGAACACCAACATTGTTTAGCCGTTGGTCCAACAGGGACAGGGAAGACACACTTAGCCCAAGCTCTTGGTCATCAAGCCTGTCACCAGGGAAAAAGCGTTCGCTTTATCCGAGCTTCCGTTTTATTAAGAGAAATGCATGCAAGCCGTGCAGACCAAAGCTGGGAAAGAAACCTCAAAAAACTCAGCATCCCAGACCTTCTTATTATTGATGACTTTGGACTTTCAGCTCTTACTTTAACGCACGCCGAAGATTTTTATGAGCTTGTTGCAGAACGGCACTTAAAATCCAGCCTTATCATCACAAGTAATCGTAAAGTTGAGGCATGGGTTGATCTATTTCCTGATCCCGCTATGGGTAATGCAGTCGTAGACAGGCTTACAAACCACAGTTACCATGTGATTTTAGAAGGCGACTCGTATAGACGTAAAATGCGGCCCAAAGCTTCTTCTCCCTTGAAAGAAGAAAAGTAATTTAGTTCGCTTTGCTCACAAAATAATAGTTTTAGTAATTCCTCTCTCGCTATGCCCGTCAAGAGCGCTCCGCTTTGCTTCGCGTCACCTTCGGTGATGACCTCCGGTCACTCTTGGCTGGCGCTCGAGTCGGAATTGTTCTGCATACAAGACAGCAATGGCGAAAAGACGCCATTGCGTCTCTTCTCTCAATCAAAAAAGTTCCCTATTGACAGCTCTGTCCGAGCCCTACTAACATCGTCCAAGTGGGT
>JAKFXB010000130.1 GCA_021731585.1 Alphaproteobacteria bacterium | reverse complement strand
AGATTGAGGATGACTCTCACCGTCATATAAATCATGGAGATTATACGGCAGGGGGCGAGAGCCATCTTACTGTAACCCTCATGTAAAAAAATTTTACCGGTCTTCCGCGGCTTAGGCGTCATCAACAGGTTTATATCTGTCTTCAAGAGGAACTTAAGTCTGGGATCCACGCTCTTTGTCTGAAGCTGTTTTCTCCAGAGGAGGGGGCGGCGTTAAGCGAATAAGCGTCAATTGGTGACGCAGGCGGCGCAGTATATCCATTCTAAAGCTATGAATCATAAAGGATTGCCCTACTTCGGGGATTTCTCGAGTCTCATGCAAGATAAGACCGGCAAGGGTTGAGGCGTGCTCGTCAGGTAAATCCCATCCCAGCTGGCGGTTTAAATCTCGCAAAGTTACGGTTCCATCGATGACATAGCTTCCATCAGCTGCTATACGGACTCCTGGAATTTCCACATCATGTTCATCCACAATTTCGCCCACAATTTCTTCTAAAATATCTTCAAGAGTAATCATGCCCTGCAAATCGCCATACTCATCGATGACAAGAGCAAAATGTTCTCGCCGTTCACGAAACGCAGCCAACTGAGAGAAAAGGGTGGTCGTCTCCGGAATAAACCAGGGGGGGCTTGCAATGTCCTTGATGTTTAGCTTTTCTACATCACCTTTGTGCCCTTGGACAGCACGTAAGAGATCCTTTGCATGGAGAATGCCGATGATATTTTCAGGGTTTCCTTGCCACAAAGGAATGCGGGTATAGGGGGCTTTTAAAACCTGATCTACAATATCTTGATTGGGTGTATCCACATTTATCATAAACATGGTTTTCCGATGGTGCATGACCTCCGTCACCTCAATTGCAGTTAAATCTAAGATGCTGCGCAGCATGGATTGCTCTTCCCGGGAAGCAGACGTATGAAGTTCGATTGCCCCCCGTAGTTCTTCAGCTGCGGCGGTTTCAGAGAAGTCGCGTTTAATATGAATTCCGAAAAGCTGTAGCGAGCCATGGGCAATAAAATTAATCGCTTTGGTGAGGGGCATCATGAGAGTTAGCAGTGGCTTAAAAAAAGGCGCAAAAGCAATTGCGATGCGGTCAGGGCATGTATAAACATACATTTTTGGTACAACTTCTGCGTAAATAGTGATCAAAGCTCCCATAAGAAGGGCTGCATAAAAAACGCCCCAGGGGCCGAAAAGATAAGTCATGACGCCGGTAGCAAGGGCTGTTACAAGGGTATTGAACCAGGTATTTAAAAGAATCACTGAGCCAATAAAACCTCCAATGTGGGCTTGCAAATCCATAATAACCGAGGCTTTTGGATTACCCTTTTTAGCTAAATGATAAAGCCTTACTCGTGAGGAAGCGAGGACAGCCACCTCTGAGGCCGATGTAAAGGCAGAAAAAAGGATGAGAATAAAGATAGCAAAGACAGATAAGACAGAATAAAAAAGCGTCATGATTTCCCCAGGTTTGTTTAGAATCAAGTCTAGCGTTTCAAGGTCTTTTTGTCACTGGAGAAAGAAAAGAAGAAACGGGAAAACAAAACTTGCTCTTAGTTATAAATAGAACTATTGTGTGCTATGATTTAAAAGTAATGTAGAATGAGGTTTTTTAAACAATTTTTTGTAGGAGTATTATTTTTATTTATTACTCTTAATGCAGCTTATGGTTTTTCTGGTCCTGATCCTGAAGATAAATTTAGGGAAGCAATTGGATCTTCTCATATATTTAAGGGACACATAAGTCTCGAGTATGCCTCTAAACGCACAGAGGAAATAAAGGAGCTTGAAATAAAATTTCCTGGTTTTCGACTGATAAATAATCATCTGGGCTGTAGGGGTTGCGAGGATGAGTATTTGAGGGCCATCATAAAGAAGGGAGACACGTCACTTGATCGCTTTCGTTTCTTAAAAAATTGTGCTGCTAAAGGTGAGTGTTGGTATAGCCTTACAAATTGTATAGATTATGCATACTTTACGGCGATATTTGAAAATTGTCCCGATCAAGATGCAGCCATTGCAATTATTAATTATTTGATGAGAGAAGGGGTTTATATTAAAGTTTTTAAACTCATAGAAACTCAAGAAGTGGATGATCCTAAAGAAGCTGTACTGGCTATCTATAGTAATAACAATGGTCCAACCCATTTTGGTATTTATCGCGGTGACGGTGTTGTTGAATCGAAATGGGGACTTATGGGTGCAATTTTTCAGCATAAAGTTTTCCAACTGCCACCTGAGTATGGGGACAAGGTATCGTTTCATAAAGTTGTTTTTAAAGAATTGCCTCCCAATTTTGTGAAGGAAAATTGGCCGAATCCTTTATGAGAGTTTCTTGGAGGAAGAAAAACTTGAATTCCTTGAATTTTCTTTCGGAGCTTGCTAGAGATGAGTCCATTAATAAATGGAGATATAACAATGCATATTGGTGTTCCTAAGGAAATTAAAATCAGTGAATGGCGTGTAGGCCTTGTGCCTTCATCAGTTCGAGAGCTGGCTCATCACGGCCATCAAGTCACAATTGAAACCAATGCGGGCGTGGGAATTGGTGTTAGTGATGAGGATTACAAAGTTGCTGGTGCTTCTATT
Source organism: Alphaproteobacteria bacterium (assembly GCA_021731585.1). Lineage (GTDB taxonomy): Bacteria > Pseudomonadota > Alphaproteobacteria > UBA9655 > UBA9655 > UBA9655. The sequence goes on along the minus strand of JAKFXB010000130.1, from coordinate 3,429 downwards.
GCGGCCACGCCTGAAGAAATATTTAAGACATGCGAGCTTATCGTTAAAGTGAAAGAGCCCCAGCCAAATGAATGGAGGCTCTTGCGCCCTGGTCAAGTCCTTTTTACCTATCTCCATCTGGCAGCGGATAAGGAACAGACTCAAGGTCTGATTGATTCAAAGTGTATTGCCATTGCCTATGAAACTGTTACCTCTCCTCGAGGAGGATTGCCTCTGTTGATGCCAATGAGTGAAGTGGCTGGCCGCATGTCCATTCAGGTAGGCGCCCACTGTCTTGAAAAGGAAATGGAAGGTTCAGGTATATTGCTGGGTGGCGTTCCTGGAGTAAAACCAGGGAAAGTGACAATTATTGGTGGCGGTGTTGTGGGAACAAATGCAGCCCGTATGGCTATTGGACTTGGGGCGAGCGTCACGATTATTGATAAATCAATTCACCGCTTGACCGAGCTTGAAATGCATTTTGGCCCTCGCTTGCGGACACTTTATTCTACTTTTGAAGCCATTGAGAAATGCGTGATGGACTCTGATCTTGTGATTGGTGCTGTGCTTGTGCCGGGCGCCGCTGCTCCTAAGCTTGTGACCGCTTCCATGATTGAAAAGATGAGAAAAGGATCGGTCCTTGTAGACGTAGCCATTGATCAGGGGGGCTGTTTTGAAACCAGTCGTCCGACCTCCTTTACCCATCCTACCTATATCGAACATGGCATTGTGCATTATTGTGTGACAAACATGCCAGGTGGTGTGGCACGGACCTCCGCCTTTGCTTTAAATAATGCAACCTTGCCCTTTGTTTTGGCTCTTGCGCAAAAAGGATATAAAAATGCCTTGTTGGATGATTCCCACCTTTTAGCAGGCCTTAACGTCTGTGAGGGGCATGTGACTTATGGGGCAGTGGCAAAGGATTTAGGCTATTCTTATATGGATCCTGAAAAATTATTGAGAGCCAAGTCGGCAGCATAAGGAAAGGAAAAAAGTGGCGGGAGTGACGGGACTTGAACCCGCGGCCTCCGGCGTGACAGGCCGGCGCTCTAACCAACTGAGCTACACCCCCAATGGAAGTGTCACTGAGATACCTTAGACTCCGGTCCATTGTCAAGGCTAATTGAGAAAATAACAGCTTTATTTCTTTCGGTGCATTAGCCATCCGGCGATCATAACTCCAATGGCAACGGTGGTAATAATAAGAGTAGCAAGAGCATTGATCTGAGGGGTGATACCAAAGCGAATGCTAGAAAAAATGACCATGGGAAGGGTGGAGGAACCCGGTCCCGCCACAAAGCTTGCGATCACCAAATCATCCAATGAGAGAGCAAAAGCCAAAAGCCATCCCGAAAGGAGGGCAGGGAAGATAATGGGAAGGATAATGGCAGTGAAAACCTTAATGGGGCGGGCGCCTAAATCAAGAGCGGCTTCTTCTAAAGAGATGTCCATGTCCGCCAGACGTCCTCTTACGACGATAGTCACATATGCCATGCACAAGGTTGTATGAGCCAAGGTAATAGTAAAAATCCCGCGTCCGCGAGGCCAGCCGATAATTTGTTCAAGCCCTACAAAAAGCAGGAGGAGAGAAAGACCGGTGATGACCTCTGGCATGACCATGGGAGCGGTTGTCAGAATGCCAAAAAAACCGCGGCCTTTGAAGCGCCCAAAACGGATAAGGGAAATAGCCGCTAGCGTTCCTAAAATAACGGCAAGGGTCGCAGCAGAGGTGGCCACTTGAAGGCTAATCCAAAGAGATTTAATGAGAGCCTTGTCTTGGAGGAGGGTTGTGTACCATTGGGTAGAAAAACCTTGCCAGACAGTGACTTGGCGAGAGGAATTAAAGGAAAAAATAATCAGGGTTAAAATGGGAAGATACAAAAAAGCATATCCGAAGATCATCACGGTTTTCAAGAAAGGTGAGAGTTTATTTTGCATCTAAAAACCTCACTTGCTGTTCCTGATAGCGTTGGAAAATGGCAATGGGTAGAATAAGAAAGACAAGCATAATCACCGCCAGAGCCGCGGCTATGGGCCAAACACGGTTGGTAAAAAATTCATTCCAGATCACCTTACCAATCATCAGAGTTTGTGAACCTCCCAAAAGTTCAGGGATAACGAACTCACCCACAGCAGGGATAAAGACAAGCAGGGAGCCCGCAATCACCCCGGGACGGGAAAGGGGCCAGATGATCCTGATAAAGGCCTGGAAAGGGCGTGCGCCAAGGTCATAGGCGGCTTCAAGCAGTGCATAGTCAATCTTTTCTAAGAAGGCGTAGAGAGGCAAAATCATAAAAGGAAGGTAACAGTAAATAATACCCAGGACCGTTGCGAAGGTATTGTCGATAAGGGGAAAGGGCGTTGATATAAGGCCCAGGTTGATAAAGAGGGTGTTTATATATCCTTGAGGGCTTAAAATGCCAATCCATGCATATACCCGTAGCAAAAAGGAAGTCCAAAAAGGCAAGATAACAAGCATCAAGAGTATAGTTCTTTTCGAAGGAGATGCTTTGGCAATTCCATAGGCCATGGGATACCCAATGAAAAGACAGCCGATTGTTCCTAAAAGAGCAATGGTAAGAGAGTCAAGATAGGCAAAAAGATAAAGAGAATCAGTTCCAATAAAGGTATAATTTGTTAAATTAATTTTAATGATTAGAAGGCCTTCACTGGTCCACTCCGTTAAGGGAGCATAGGGGGGAAGGCCAAACCTTAAATCAGAAAAGCTAATTTTTAAGACAATCAAAAAAGGAATTAAAAAGAAGAGGAGGAGCCATCCAAAAGGAATTGCTGTCACCCAAAAGGGAGAAGTGAAATTGAGCTTTAGTTTTTGGAGGATTGACTTCATGCTGTTAGGACGATGCTGTTCTCAGCGCGCCAGAAAAGGTAGACTGTGTCGTCCCAGGTGACGGGCCGTTCTGCCAAACGAACCAGGTTGGGTTGGGTGGCCAGGACAATTTTACCGCTTTTCAATTCGACGTGATAAATGGAAACATCCCCTAAATATCCAATATCGCGCACAATACCTCTGGTGACATTTTTCTTTTGGTTTGGCGCGGCGTGATCAATCATCATTTTTTCAGGACGGATGGCGACCTTGACGTGGGAGCCAACGGGGGCATCCGCGGAGTGACCTACATAAAGTTCGGAGCCGGCTTCTTCTGAATCCACAAGAATATGGTTGTCATCAACTTCCGTAACCAGTCCTTCGAATTTATTGATGGATCCAATAAAATCAGCCACATATTCTGAATTAGGATATTCGTAAACCTCATTAGGCGTCGCGATTTGGCGAAGGCGGCCATGGTCCATTACTCCGAGACGAGTGGACATGGTCATGGCTTCTTCTTGGTAATGAGTGACCATAATAAAGGTAATGCCTACCTTTTCTTGAATGTTTACAAGCTCAAATTGGGTTTGTTCGCGAAGACGTTTATCAAGCGCCGCTAA
>JAKFXB010000151.1 GCA_021731585.1 Alphaproteobacteria bacterium | reverse complement strand
TTGGCGTTGTTAAAGGAAAAAAATTGGACGCCACATTGACACCATCTGAGCCTCTTCCTACATAAGAAGAAGAGCCAATTTTACATTAATAGAAAGAGGAAAAAAATGAGTAAAGTTATTGGAATTGATCTTGGTACAACCAACTCCTGCGTTGCTATTATGGATGGAAAGGAAGCCCGCGTTATCGAAAATGCGGAAGGTGCACGCACCACGCCATCAATGGTCGCTTTTACGAACACAGGCGAGCGCCTCGTTGGACAAGCCGCAAAACGTCAAGGTGTTACCAACCCTGAAAACACATTATTTGCTATCAAACGCCTCATCGGACGTCGTTATGACGATCCCATGACACAAAAAGATAAAGAACTTGTTCCCTATAAAATTGTTGAAGGAGCAAATGGAGATGCTTGGGTTGAAGCTGAAGGCAAGAAATACAGTCCCAGCGAAGTCAGTGCTTTTATTCTCCAAAAAATGAAAGAAACAGCAGAAAATTTCTTAGGTGAAAAAGTCACCCAAGCGGTCATTACTGTCCCTGCCTATTTCAATGACTCTCAACGTCAAGCCACAAAAGATGCGGGCAAAATTGCGGGCCTTGAAGTTCTCCGCATTATTAACGAACCCACGGCTGCAGCTCTTGCTTATGGCCTTGATAAAAAAGCAGGAGAAACCATTGCTGTCTATGACCTTGGAGGCGGTACGTTTGATGTCTCCATCCTCGAGATCGGCGATGGCGTTTTTGAAGTTAAGTCAACGAACGGCGATACCTTCTTGGGCGGTGAAGACTTTGACCAACGCGTCATTGAATATCTTGCTGAAGAATTCAAAAAAGAACAAGGCATTGACCTGCGTAAGGATAAACTCGCTCTTCAACGGCTAAAAGAAGCTGCGGAAAAGGCAAAAATTGAACTTTCCAGTTCTATGCAAACGGATGTGAACCTTCCCTTTATCACCGCTGATGCCTCCGGCCCAAAGCACTTAAACGTTAAGTTAACGCGCGCAAAGCTTGAAAGCCTTGTGGAAGACTTAATTGAACGGACCATTAAGCCTTGCATGGCTGCTCTTGAAGATGCGGGCGTAAAAGCTGGCCAAATTGATGAAGTTATCTTGGTTGGTGGTATGACTCGCATGCCAAAAATCATTGAAATCGTTAAAAAATTCTTTGGAAAAGAACCGCACCGTGGCGTAAACCCTGATGAAGTTGTAGCTTTAGGCGCAGCGATCCAGGGCGGTGTTTTGCGTGGGGATGTTAAAGACGTTCTTTTGCTCGATGTCACCCCTCTCTCCCTCGGTATTGAGACCCTGGGCGGTGTTTTTACGCGTCTCATTGACCGTAATACCACTATCCCGACCAAGAAGGCCCAAACCTTCTCAACGGCGGAAGACAACCAAACGGCTGTTACCATCCGTGTTTTCCAAGGTGAGCGGGAAATGGCAGCTGATAACAAACTCTTAGGCCAATTTGACCTGATGGGACTGCCTGCAGCTCCCCGTGGGATGCCACAAATCGAAGTTGCTTTTGACATTGACGCCAACGGCATTGTTCATGTCTCTGCCAAGGATAAAGCCACAGGTAAGGAGCAGCAAATTCGCATTGAAGCGTCCGGTGGCCTTTCAGAAGCTGACATTGAAAAGATGGTCAAAGATGCTGAAGCCCACGCCAGTGAGGATAAGGAGCGCCGCGCACTTGTTGAGCTACGTAATCATGCGGAAGCCCTCATCCACTCCACTGAAAAAACGCTTAGTGAAAATGCGGACAAGGTAGGTGCTACAGATCGCGAGAAAATTGAAGAGGCTATCAAGGCGCTGCAGGAGTCCTTAGATTCCCCTGAAAAAGCGGCTATTGAAGAAAAAATGAATGCGCTTACGCAAGCCTCCATGTCCCTTGGGGAAGCCCTTTATAAGGCGAGCCAAGAAGGAAGCACGGAAGATACATCCTCTGAAATTCCTGAATCCGATGTTGTGAATAAGGAAGATATCGTTGACGTTGATTTTGAAGAAGTTAACGAAGATAAAAAAGACGATGAGCAAAAGTAATCGACTTTCTCTGGACCCCGCGGCCTTGCCGCGGGGCGTCAATATGATTAATTGAGTAGTAAGTAATGGCAAAACAAGATTATTATGACCTCTTAGGTGTCGCGCGTACAGCGAAAGCCGATGAGATAAAGAAAGCCTATCGTAAGCTGGCAATGAAGTTTCACCCTGATAAAAATCCAGGGGACAAAGAAGCTGAAAAAAAGTTCAAAGAAATTAGTGAAGCCTATGACATCCTGAAGGATGAGCAAAAACGGGCCGCCTATGATCGCCTGGGCCATGCGGCTTTTGAAGGTGGTATGGGCGGTGGCCCCCAAGGGGGGTTTCATCAGGGTGGCTTTGATTTCCAATCCTCCGGTTTCGGCAATATCTTCGATGACATGTTTAGTGAATTTATGGGCGGTAGAGCCGGTCAAGCTGAATCGACCCGTAGAGGTGCTGACCTTCGTTATAACATGGAGATCACCCTTGAAGAGGCTTTTAAGGGCCTTAAGAAGAATATTAAAGTTTCAACCAATGCCCAATGTGATACCTGTCACGGCTCAGGGGCTGCTGAAGGCTCTAAGCCTGAAACCTGTCCCACCTGCCATGGCCAAGGAAAAGTCCATGCGCGCCAAGGCTTTTTTACGATTGAGCGAACCTGCTCCCATTGTCATGGCATGGGGCAAATTATCCGTGTTCCTTGTAAAACCTGCCATGGCTCTGGCCGAGTTCGCAAAGAGAAAACCATTTCCGTCACCATTCCTGCTGGGATTGAGGAAGGCGCTCGCATTCGTCTTGCCGCTGAAGGAGAGGCAGGACTGCGCGGCGGCACCATAGGTGACCTTTATATTTTCCTTCATATCAAACCCCATAAGTTTTTTCACCGAGAAGGAACAAACATTTTCTGCCAAGTGCCCATTTCCATGGCAACGGCTACCCTTGGCGGGGAGATTGAAGTCCCCGCGATCGATGGCCACACTGCCCGCGTAAAAGTTCCTGCCGGCACCCAATCGGGCAAGCAATTCCGCCTTAAGGGAAAGGGTATGTCTATCATGCGCTCTTCGGGCCGCGGCGATATGTACATCCAAACCCAAGTGGAAACCCCTATCAACCTAAGCAAGCGCCAGAAGGAACTTCTAGAAGAATTTGCCAGCCTCGAAGAAAAGGCTCACTCCAGCCCCCTTTCTGAAGGCTTCTTTGCGAAGATCCGAGACTTGTGGGAGAAGCGGTAAGAGCTAGGGCTTAATCAAAATTTCAAGATAACGTTGGAGAGGAATTGCCACGCAATACGTTAAAAACTCAGCCTTTTTTCTTGCTGTAACTCACATGCGATGCATTGCTTTGCGGGCTAATCTCGTGACTACATTATCTAGAGATTTTCTCCATATAATTTTTTGTAGGCTGCCTTAATAGCACCTGTATCTAGGGTAACCCCTGAATCGAGTACTAATTTTTTTGCTGTTTGAAAGAGCCCTTCTCTTTCTATTGGGGACAAATCTAAAATCTTTTTCACCCTATGCGTCGTTTCCATATAGGAAAGAATGTATTGCAGCCTTTGACTTATATCTCGATCTTTGCCAAATAATTCATTGTAAGCTTCTAGAATAGGAGCTGTATCTGGATCGCATCCTGTACTCAGCACAATCATTTTGGCTTTTTGTAAGAGAGATTTTTGTCGTTCCATCGGTAAGTTCGCAGATGGTGAACGGGGATATGTAGAAATAATGTAGTCAAGAGTATTCTCTAGCTTATTGCTTACGTCACTCTCCAAAATCACTTGTACTTCATTCTCGGCAAACCTTTTGCGTGTCTCGATATCCTCCTCAAAGCATAATGGACTTACGTGAGCATGGGCATATAATGCGACCTGTGGGGGAGATGCGTCACCAAAGCTAAAGTTTTTCCATCGCTCTAAGAGATTTGTTTCGCCAATCGGTGCATAAATATCCAAGTTTATATCAAAAAACTTACAAGCAAGGCCAAAACTACCTATATTTCCCAACTCTGGAGGCGGCAAAGAAAGCATCACATGGGTTTTAGCAAAACCAGCTAACATTTCTTCAATGATTTTATCATTGCCAGCTATGATTTCTCTGATATATATGCTGTTTTCAGGAAAATCGAAATAATTATGAGGCATATCATTTAATAAATGCATGGATAACTTATTAATTTCTGGTCCTGTAAACTCTAAGGATGCTCCTTTACCTCTTTGTACTTTGTATTGGTTAAGCTGCGTATAAAGTTCAGCTGCAAATTCTTCGCGTATATCTTGCTTAGAAACACGAGAATCCTCTCCTTTAAAAGAAGAGCGTAGACGAGTTGCAAACGCATCTCTAGATATTTTTTTCTCAGGAAATAAGATATTTAATGTGTGCAGGAAGCATGTCCCATCTCCAGGAACTTCTCCTTTAATGAAACGACGATCATCAAAGAAATATAGTTTTTGCGGTTCTCCAAGATTTTTGGAACTTCTCATCACTGTAGCCGTTTTTTCTTCATCTATTTGTTCAAATCCAATGGAAGAAGATGATGATGATGATGATGATGACTGCGTCAGTAAGTGTTCACAGGATTGCCAACCTTCCCAGTCATCTTGCATAGCAGAAACAGCGGGAAGAAACAAAAACGTCATTGCCGCTGAATTTCTTAAAAGTTTCAAAAAACTAATTTTAAAAGAACTCATATTACCATCTCTAAATATTATACTATCATTGGTTCTTATTGTACTTAATATTTTGCGATTCAAATTACAACTCTTTCCTTAAAAATTTTTAGATTTTCACAAAATGACTTTACGATTAACCTCTAGTCAATATTCTTAAAGCGCTGTACCATGTTGAGAATTATAAACGACAACACGGTGAAAATATAATGGCGAAACCTCACATTATAGTTCTTGGAAACGAAAAAGGCGGTACAGGAAAATCGACGGTCAGTATGCACCTGATCACAAGCTTGACCCGCATGGGATATCCTGTGGGCAGCATCGATGTGGATGCACGGCAAGGAACCTTAACTAGATACATTGAAAATCGGAAAGCGACTTCCGATAAGATGGACAAGCCCCTCCCCCAATCCACCCACATTCCCCTTCTTCTCAGCACCCATTCCATCAAAGAAGAAGCCATTAAAGAAGACCAAGCCAATTTGGAGGCTGCCGTTGAAAAGCTTTCTTCCAATGCATTTATTTTGATTGATACACCGGGAAGTGACTCCTCCTTGTCCCGTGCAGCCCATGCCATGGCAGATACACTCATTACTCCTTTAAACGACAGTTTTATTGATTTAGATATGCTTGTACGCCTTAAGGGCGAAACCTTAGATATTTTGCGCCCCAGCACCTATGCAGAAATGGTGTGGGAACAGAAGAAAAGGCGTGCGATTCGTGATCAAGGCTCCATCGAATGGTTTGTCCTTCGGAACCGCCTCAGCAGTTTAAATGCGAAAAACAAAGCCCAAATGGAAGATGTCATCCAAGTTCTAGCGAAACGTATCGGTTTTAATTACATTCCGGGTTTTGGAGAGCGGGTGATCTTTCGTGAACTTTTCCTAACCGGTTTGACAGTTTTGGATATGGAAGATTGCAATATGCAAGTGACTCTCTCCCATGTGTCCGCAAAGCAAGAGCTGCGCAATTTGATTCAATTGATTCAACTTCCAGGCGTGGAAAAATTAGCGGCCTAAGGATAAACTATGGCCGAGCTTTTCCTTATTCTCCTTGGGCTGGTTATCTTGATTCTTATCCTACAAAACCTCGAGAGAGCTGAAACAAAACTTGTTGTTGCAACTCTTAAGTGGACCCTTGTGGGGGTTTTGATTTTTGCAGGTTTTTACCTGACCCTTGTGGGACGCCTTCTTCAAGTCGCTACTATTGCTGTGCTTCTTATCCTTCTTTTAAGACGAGATGTTCATCAATGGGTCACAAAAAAAGCGCCGCCCCCTTCCCTCCCCCATCCTCTCACGAAAAAAGAAGCGGCTGCCCTCCTAAAGGTCAATCTAAAAGCCTCAGCTGAGTAAATTCAAAAAGCCTTTGAAGACGCCAAGCCCAAGGATTCCACGGAGCTTGATCGCCTTGA
>JAKFXB010000102.1 GCA_021731585.1 Alphaproteobacteria bacterium | reverse complement strand
ACAATCTTAATAAAGATACATGCCGGTTCAAGAAAAATTATAAATGGCAAGAGAATAAAAATAAAATGAGTAAAATTATTGGAAGGGCTAAAGAACGCGAGATCCTAGATCAATTACTCAAATCAGGAAAAGCAGAGTTTCTTGCTCTTTATGGAAGAAGAAGAGTAGGAAAAACTTATCTTATAAAGAATTATTTTAATGACGCCTCCTGTATTTTCTTCCATGTTACGGGCATTCAGGATGGGAGTTTAGCGGAACAACTTGAGCAATTTGTTAGGCAAATTGGCATAAGTTTTTACAGGGGAGCCATATTAGCCCCCTGTAAACGTTGGATGGATGCATTTGAAGAACTCACTAAAGCAATTCAACCGCTCGCAAAAAACAAGAAAGTTGTTCTTTTTTTTGATGAATTTCCTTAGATGACAACAAAAAGATCTCGTCTTCTTCAAGCTCTTGACTATTATTGGAATCGTTATTAGGTTCATGATCCTCGCTTAAAATTAGTTGTGTGTGGTTCTTCGGCATCCTGGGTCATAAATAATATTATTAATTAATAAGGGTGGTCTTTATAACCGCATTACGAGTTCTCTTAAGCTTGATCCATTTACACTAGCAGAAACAAAAGCGTACTTAAAATCTCAAGGCGTCCATCTTAAAAATCAACATATTTTAGACCTATATATGATTATAGGAGGAATACCTTACTATTTGTCACAGGTAAAGAAAGGCAAATCCGCTTCAGAATGCATAGATGAACTTTGTTTTCAGAAAAATAGTATTCTTTTTGATGAGTTTAATCGCTTATTCAAGTCTTTATTTTATGAATCAGATATGTATCTCAAACTTTGTCGAATCATAGCGAAGCATCGCTATGGAATAAGCCAAGTGCATATTCCGGGGCAAAATTGCCGGTGATTCCAATTCAAAGTTGCCGCTCATTACGATTCAAAATTGTCGGTGATTACGATTAAAGTTGTCACCGATTCCAATCCAAAGTTGTCGATGATTACGATCAAAATTGCTGCCCGTTACGATGAAAATGGGCGGCCATTACGATCAAAGTTGTCATTCATTAAAAGACGTTCGCGACAGAAGTAATTCTTTAACCGTGGGATATTTCTTTCTTCCCAACCGAGAAGAAGGAGATGTCCCCATGACAATGGAGCGAACAACGATGAGAAAAATCAGAGAAGTCTTAAGACTTAAATATACCCACAATCTCAGCTATCCCCAAATAGGGACAAGCTGTAACCTCTCTAGAGAATGTGTCCGTCAATATGTGAAGAAAGCTGAGAAGGCTGGATTAAGTTGGCCTTTACCAGAAGAAATGGATGATGTGGAATTGGAAAGGCGTCTTTTTAAAGACATCGACCAAGCCCTTCAGGTTCCTCACCCAGATTGGTTAATTGTTCATCAGGAGATGAAGAAAAAAGGAGTGACGTTGATGCTCCTTTGGGAAGAATATAAGGAGGTATATCCTCACGGATATCAGTACTCTCGATTCTGTGAGCTTTATAGATCCTTCAAGGGTAAACTTAACCCCACGATGCGCCAGACGCACAAAGCAGGAGAAAAGCTCTTTGTTGACTTCTCTGGTCTTACAGTTCCTTGGGTTGATAAACTGACTGGAGAAATTTATAAAGCAGAAATTTTTGTCGCTGTTTTAGGCGCCTCAAATTATACGTATGTCGAAGCCTGTGAGAGCCAGAGTCTTCCCTGTTGGATTGAAGCCCATGTTCGAGCCCTAGAGTTTATTGGGGGTGTTCCCAATGCAGCGGTTCCAGACAATATTAAGTCTGGCGTGACAAAAGCTCATCATTATGACCCTGATATCAATATAACTTATCAGGATTTTGCTTGTCACTATAATATAGCTATTATCCCTGCACGTGCCGGAAAAGCTCGTGATAAAGCCAAGGTAGAGGTGGGTGTCCAAGGGATACAGAGAAGGATTTTAGCCCCTTTACGTCATCATACCTTTTTTAGTGTTGCTGATATAAACAAAGCCCTTGCTCCCTTGTTAAGAGACTATAACCACAGATCCTTTCAAGATCTTCCAGGGTCTCGTTTGTCTCAATTCTTACTGATCGACAAGCCTGTTTTACAGCCTTTACCGAAAGAGAGATATCAATATGCAGAGTGGAAGAAAGCAAAGGTAAATATTGATTACCACATTGCCTTTGAAAAGCACTTTTATAGTGTCCCCTATGCTTATATCAAGGAAGAAGTGACCTTACGGATTACCCGAACAACGATTGAGTGTTACTATCAAAATCAGAGGATAGCTTCTCATCTCAGATCTTTCCGCCCAGGGCACACAACAATCCGGGAGCATATGCCAAAAGCTCACAGGGCCCATGTTGAATGGACTCCCGAACGATTGTTGAGCTGGGCCAAAAAAATAGGCCCCTCTACTGGAAAGCTCATCGAATCCGTCATCCAATCAAGAGCTATTCCAGAACAAGGCTTTCGAGCGTGTTTAGGAATTTTACGTTTAGGAAAAAGCTATGGAGAGCATCGCTTAGAAAACGCAGCCAAGAGAGCTCTTGTGATAGGAGCAATACGGTATCAGAGCATCGAATCCATCCTCAAGCGAGGATTGGATCAGCAGCCGCTTCCAGCGGCAGATCTTAAATCTACCTCTCCCACTATACATGGCAATGTTCGTGGGTCTCACTACTACAACTAATTTTATGGAGATATACTATGTTAACACACCCTCTACTTGATAAATTACGCCAGTTGCGGTGCCAGGGTATGCTTGAGTCCTTGCAAGAGCAGCTTCAACAAGTTGATATGCAGTCACTTAGCTTTGAAGACAGGATCTCTCTGATGATCGATCGTGAATGGTGGCTTCGTGAAAACAACCGCATTAAAAAGCGCTTAAAAAACGCCAATCTAAGACAAATGGCCTCTATGGAGGATATTGACTATGATCCGACCCGAGGTCTCTCAAAAGCCGTCATGCAAACTCTATCTTTCTGCCAGTGGATAAGAGAACATCAAAATCTCTTGCTGATAGGACCAACGGGAACAGGAAAAAGCTTTCTTGCCTCAGCTTTAGGGCATAAAGCGTGTCTTGAAGGATTTACGGTTCGGTATATGAGATGTCCTCGTTTATTCCAAGAACTTGCTTTAGCCAAAGGAGATGGAAGGTATTTAAAATTAATCCAGCAAATCTCTAAAAGCCAAGTCCTCATCTTAGATGACTGGGGTGTTAGTCCTATGGATGAGGGGCATAGACGTGATCTTCTGGAAATTTTGGATGATAGGCATCAATGTGCCTCAACGATTGTCACGAGCCAACTTCCTCTCAAGCACTGGCATGACTTCATTGGGGATCCGACCCTTGCAGATGCTATCTTAGATCGCTTGATCCATAATGCCCATAAGATTGAATTAAAAGGGGAATCTATGCGCAAGAAAAACAACAATTTAAATGAAATAAAGCAATTAAGTAACTCACAGGAAGAGAAACAAGGTTCATCTCAAACACAAAATAAATAGTGATTAGAAAACTCACTGAAAGGAGGTTCATGGATGAGTGGCAAAAATGATGAAAATATTCTTGCATTTTAGGAGGGATTAAAGAGATAATTTGCACGTCGCTAACGCTCCGATAAAACGGCAACTTTAATCGTAATCGCCAGCAACTTTGGAGCGGAATCACTGACAATCTTCAGCGGAATGCGCACCAAGTTCAACTTATACAAGAAAGTAAGTCTCCACTTGGAGGACGGACAATAAATCGTTTAAAAGAGTTGGAAGATGCTGGATTTATTATGAGCTTTGTTCCTTATGGGCATCAAGAAAAAGGAATCTCCTATAAAACAATTGATGAATATACTCTCTTTTATCTTCACTGGGTTGAGCCGAATATCTCGTCTCTCCGAAAGAAACCTCAAACAAGTAGTTATTGGCTTTCAAAATCAACAACATCAAGCTGGAAAAGCTGGGCAGGGTATGCTTTTGAAGCTGTGTGTTATAAGCATGTATCAAATATTCGAAAAGCTTTACAAATAGATCCAGGAGCAGAAGTAGGATCTTGGAGATATACTCCTAAAAAACGATAAGCTGAGGAAGGGGCTCAAATTGATTTATTATTTGACCGACCAGACGGAGTCGTAACTATATGCGAAATTAAGTATAATCAAAAGCCTTTTATGATAGATAAGCAGTATGCAAAAAATCTTCTTAAAAAAGCCGAAATATACCAAAAATATAGTCGCAAAAGAAATCAGCTTTTTACTGCTATGATTACGTCTGGAGGATTAAAGCCAACTATGTATTCAGAAGAAATTATTACTAACCATGTAAAATTAGGAGATCTTTTTAAAGAGTAATACCACCCTTTAACACCCGACTTCGACGGAAGTGGACTAAGTTGATGAGTTAAACTATTGAATATATAGAGTTGAATATTTGGACTCGGTTTATTGCATATTCTTACTGAATTCGCACAGCGATTCTGATTTAATCAATCGGATGATTTACAAAACCTTTGGTATCCAATAGTCTCAAGAAGTGGAAATTTATCTCCCCTAAAGCTGTGTCTAAATCAATCAACCTATTGGAAAACAAAGATTCTTAAACTCACCTAATTCTATTTTCGTTGAAGTCGGAAGCAGTTTGAAGGATAACTTTGGTGGATCAAACCGTGGGTGTGCTCACCTGACTTTTGTTTTGCGAGCATTGTTATTTCTTTAGAAAAATCATAAAAATAGAATAGGAGAAAAACTGTGCCTCAAATATAACGTTTCAAGGAAAAATGTGGGGAAATGAAGTTTTTCCAATAAATCAACAATTGAGTAGAATAGGAATAGGATTAGTATTTTCATCGTTCAGCATAAAAAGCTCCTATTCTTTGGTAGAGATTTTCATACAAGCGAATATAATTTGGAATAAAAGTAATGTTCTATCTGGGGAAACCATTGGGTCTATACACCTAACATCTGAAGCGAAAGATAAGTTTATTCTTGTATTACGGGAGCAAAATCAACATTTTCAAGTAAAAACACAAGGTAAAGTTTTATTCCCTGCTGCTTACGATATAAGCTAGTTTTTAGAAAATATTTTTTGGATATTTTGTCTATAAAATTTCTAGATGTCGCCATGGCGACATTTGAATCTGTTATATGAAAGTGTTAACTGCACAACTTTTCTTCCACTATTTACGCAGAAACAGTACACAAAATTTCGAATAGAATCGAGTTGTATTACTATTTAGTTGTGTAGCTTAATGTAAACGAAATTAGTTGCAATTTAGCCTAATGTCGCCATGGCGACATTTTTCTTAAAAACAGAGGTGTTTTTTTGCTTAGTGTTGAACATCACTTTGATAAAAACAATGTAATGTATAAATATTACAGTGGATTAATTGTATGTTTTTATCCAAATGTATGTTTCTCCTAAGTTTTTTTTAGCATTAAAAATCATTGTGTAATTTTTGAAGTTTCATAATAGAGGGAGAAATTTTTATGCTTACTCTTAACACTTTCTTTTAATTCTACGCTTTCAGAAACATGAGTTGGTGTTGTATAGTCTGATAAATATCTTCTTTTTGATAGATTATGCACTTATCTTTTATTATTAATTGAAATATTAATGAATTAATTATTATTGTAAAAAATAATATTTTTGGATTTATTAAATTATTTTTATTAATTTTATATATTTTTTATTGTTGTTGTAACAAACAACAGGAATTTCATATAAAGAATATATATAAAGGATGTTGTACCATTTCTGCGTTGGCTGTGTACCGTTTCTGCGTATCTTCAATAAATATGTGTACTGTTTCTTCGGACCTATGTGTACTGTTTCTTTGGGGATAAATTAGTTTTCCCGGGTTAATTGTGGATAAAAAAGGTACCTCTAAAATTAGTGTAAGTGTTTCTTTTTAAGTGAGACAAAAACATAAAAATAAGAAGTTTTTTGTCTCGTCATATAAAAATGTCTATCTTCATATAAAATAAAAAATTCCATTTTTTTCGTTTTCTTCTGGATGTTTTTATGTTATGAAAAATTGTCTTTTATAAGATAGAGGAAAAAATGGACGAAAAAAGAAAAGTTCCCAATCTTTTAATTCCAAGAGAAGCTTTTGTTTTTTCTCAATCCCAAATCGGGCGGATGGCAAGAGAAAATAGAAAG
>JAKFXB010000101.1 GCA_021731585.1 Alphaproteobacteria bacterium | reverse complement strand
TGCAGCATTAAAGGGATCATCTTCTCCTGCCTCATGATAGATTCTGTTGTACGACAAATCTAATCTTTCCAAAGTGTTATCACGATCTGCAATAAAATTCAGAATTGCGGTGGCTCCTCTTGTAGAAATGTTATTTCCACTAAGGTTAAGAACAGTATGCTCTGTAAGGTTGTATTTATCCGTAATGTCTCCTAAGACCTGTGTAACCGATAAAGGTTTAGGAGCGCGTATAGCATCTGCAATTTCATCATCCACTACGCCTAGGTCTGCATAGTTTAAAGCTTGCAACGGATTAGCAAGAATTAAGAATCCCAAAGCAACATACAATTTATAATCCATGATATGATTCTCCAGGTTTATTTATTATTTTAGTAAGTATCACATGTAGATATTAATGTCAATTTGAGAATCACTATAAACAGATTCACTACTTCCCCCCATAAGTCTTCATCCATGTCAGCATTTCATTCATTGCATCTCGGGTTGCTACAGAACCAAGGCCATGTCCTTCTCCTGTATAATAAATCAAACGAGTCGGAATGTTTCTTGCTTTAAGTCCATTATAGAGTTGCTTAGATTGATCTGCAGAAACTCGCTCATCGCTTTCTCCATGCAAGATAAGTGTAGGGGTTTCTACGCGACTTACATACCTTATGGGAGAGGTTTTTCTCCAGAGTTCATAATCATCCCAATACGCTCCTCCCAAATAGGCTTCCATTGTGGTAGGGCCGTCTGTTGTGCTAATATCAGATATCCAATCTGTAATTCCTGATTCGACAATCGCGGCTTTAAAACGATTCGTATGACCAATAGTCCATGCTGTTAGAAACCCTCCATAACTATGTCCTCCAATGAAAAGCTGATCAGGATCGGCAATTCCTTTGTTAACCAGGTAGTCTACACCTGTTATGATATCTTGATAATCTCCTCCTCCGAGATCTTTATAATCACTTTCCTGAAATTTCTGCCCATATCCAAGACTTCCCCTATAGTTCACTACCAAGGTAGCATATCCTTGAGATGCAAAAACAGCGGGAGAAAAGGACCCAAATACATTTTTGCCAATAAAATATTGAGATTCTACTCCTCCAGGACCTCCGTGTATGGACACAATGAGAGGAACCTTTTGGCCTTCTGTATAGTCTTGCGGGTAGGTAAGAATTCCTTCAATCTTTAGTCCATCATAGGATTTCCAGGTAATGGGAGTAGACTTAAGGGCTGTTAAATTTATCTTTTCACTAACAGCACTGATCTTCTTAGGAGAGAATGAATCTATTTTGGAAACGTAAATTGCCGAAGGGTGATGAAGATTCTCTCCCAAAAAACCTATATATTTAGAATTAGAAGAACAAACCGCAGCATAGGTACAAGCGAGATCCGGAACCTTCATTAAGGTTAGTTTTTTTGTTTCAATATCAAGGGAAAAAAGTTGCTGGTTTGTTCCAATTTGCTTGGCGATGATAAGGGCTTTGTTGTTTTCTGTCCAGCCAGTTATATGCCATATATCTACGGCATCTATGCTCACCGCCTTACCCGTATTCAAGTCAACCAATTGAATTGTAGGGGATTCATGAATTTTGAAAGGGATAAAAGGAGTCTCCTGTATTCCACGGTCACCCCCCTTTATAAAGGCTAACATTTGCCCGTCAGGCGAAAATTTTAGATCTCCAAGAAATCCAACAAGTTCATCAATTTCCGTGAGTTTATCTTTTTCTAAATCTAGAAGATAAAGGGTAGCCTTGGTACCACTTTTCCAAATAGGAATCCTTCCAACAAAAGCAACTTTCTGACTATCAGGAGACCAGCAATAAGAAGAAGGATCAAAGGGACCATACAAGTTAAATTCAGATTTATACAGTGGAGGATTGATAGGCTGAAAATTTTGACTTACCTTCTGAAAGCCCAGTGTTGCTTTGATGGTCCCATTTTTTTTAGAGCCGTTTTTGTTTAAAAAAGCAAAGCTCTTTCCATCCGGTGCAAAAATATAGCTTTGAAAATCATCACTCAGGTCCTGTACTTTCGTTTGTTTTTTAGAAGAGATCTCTTGTACGAAGAGGGTGGATGTTTCTTCTTCTCCCTGAGTATCATTCATAATGTGTGAGAAAAATTGGCCCTTTCCAATAAATTGTGGCTGATTACAGGAATGATTGAATTCTCCAATTATTATTTCTTTTTCTAAAGTCTCATTGTTCACTAACACGCACGTTGAATATTCTTCAGCTTTATCTTCTTTGAGGGTCGTATAATAGACCTTTAAAAGGGTATACTTTCCATCGGAAGAAATATCCTCTACCTCTTCTACTGGGAGAGTCACACAATCTTCCGGCGTCCACAGGGGTTTCTGAAAATCAGCCTTACATTTTTCAGTTGGAAAACTTCCTAAAATGAAGAGCAAAAATAAATTGAGAAGTTGTTTCTTTATAAGATTTAGGGACATGATTACCTCACCTGTTTCTCTTTCATGGCTTCTTTCTTACCCTCATAAGTCTTCATCCATGCCAGCGTTTCATTGATCGCATCTCGGGTTGCTACAGAAGAGTCAAAACCATGCCCTTGTCCATCATAGAAAACTAAACGAGTTGGAATCTTGTTGGATTTAAGAGCGTTATAGAGCTGTTTAGATTGACCTGTCGGAACTCGCCCGTCACTTCCTCCTTGCAAGAAAAGTGTCGGGGTTTTTATATTAGCCACATATCTTATGGGAGAGGTTTTTCTCCAGAGCTCAACATCATCCCAATACGCTCCCCCAAAATATGCTTCCATTGTGGTAGGAGCGTCCATTGTGCTAATATCGGATATCCAATCTATCGGTCCTGCATCAACAATCGCGGCTTTAAAACGATTCGTATGGCCAATCGCCCATGCTGTCAAAAAACCTCCATAGCTATATCCTCCAACGAAGAGTTGCTCAGGATCGGCAATTCCTTGGTCAACAAGATAGTCGACCCCCGTCATGATATCTTTATAATCACCTCCACCTAAATCTTTATAATTGCTGTCCTGAAATTTTCCCCCATATCCACGACTTCCTCTATAGTTTACTACCAGGGTAGCATACCCTTGAGATGCAAAAACGGCAGGAGAAAAAGACCATGCATTTGTGCCAATAAAATACTGAGATTCCACTCCTCCAGGACCTCCGTGTATCAACACAATGAGGGGAGTTTTTTGACCTTCACTATAGCCTTGTGGGTAGGTAAGGATCCCTTCAATCTCTAATCCATCATAGGATTTCCAGCTAATAGGGGTAGCCTTAATGGCTGTTAAATTTTTCTTTTCATTAATGTCACTGATCTTCTTAGGAGAAAATGAATCCACTTTGGAAACATAAATTGCTGGGGGTTGATGAAGATTCTCTCCAGAAAAAGCTATATATTTAGAATTAGAAGAGCAAACAGGAGTATAAATATAAGTGATGTCGGGAACTTCCATTAAGGTTAGTTTTTTTGTTTCAATATCAAGGGAAAAAACTTGCTGCTTTGTTCCCACCTGCTTGGTGATAATGAGAGCTTTGTTGTTTTCTGTCCAACCAGCTATATGCCCTATATCTACGGCGTCTATGCTTACCGTCTTACCTGTATTTAAGTCAAACACTTGGATTGTAAATTTATGATTTTTGAAGGGCTTAAGAGGGG
The DNA here is from genome assembly GCA_021731585.1 of Alphaproteobacteria bacterium. Lineage (GTDB taxonomy): Bacteria > Pseudomonadota > Alphaproteobacteria > UBA9655 > UBA9655 > UBA9655. The sequence continues at coordinate 2,994 of JAKFXB010000101.1, read as the reverse complement.
TTTTCTGTATTCCACGGTCATCCCCCTTTATAAAGGCTAACATTTGCCCATCAGACGAAAATTTTAGATCTCCAACGTACCCCATAACATTATCGATTTCTGTGAGCTTATCTTTTTCAATATCTAGAATGTAAACCGTGACTTTTAACTCGTTCTTCCAAAAAGGCGTTATCGCAAAGAAGGCAAATTTCTGACTATCAGGAGACCATTGATAAGTAGAAGGAAGACGAGAGATATCAAAGTTAAACTCAGATTTAAATAGAGCAGGTCCGACAGGTTGAAAATTCTTGGCTACTTTCTGAAAGCCCAGAACTGTTCTAACGCTTCCACTCTGCTTGATATAAAAATCAGCTAAAAATACAAAATTCTTTCCATCTGGAGCAAAGAGATACCTTTGGAAACCATCTGTCAGGGATTGTACTTTCGTTTGTTTTTTAGAGGAGATTTCTTGTACAAAGAGGGTTGCTGTTTCTTCTTCTCCTTCAGTATCCTTCGTAATGTATGAGAAAAATTGCCCCTTTCCAATGAATTGTGGTTGGATACATGAATGATTGAACTCTCCAATGGTTTCTTTTTCTAAAGTCTCATTGTTCACTAACACGCATGTTGAATATTTTTCGGCCTTATCATTTTTGAGAGTCGTGTAATAGGTGCTTAAAAGGGTATACTTTCCATCGGAAGAAATGTCTTTTACTGTTTCGACGGGGAAAGTCACACAATCTTCCGCTGTCCAGAGGGGGTTCAAGGGAGCAGTGACATTTTCCTTTTCGGCAACACAAGGAGAATATACAAAACAAAAGAAGGAAATAAGGTATAAAAAGAAGACACCTCCATAGGATTTTAATTTCCAAGCTTTTTTGATAGCCATGAGAGATTTCCTATTTTTCTGTTTTAATGCTTGAGGGTGCTACGAAGTATTTCTCTAGCCAATTCTCGAGATCTTGAATGCCGAATAAGGCCATATGTGGTTTATTCAGTTCATTCCCATCCATGACATAAGTATCCATTTCAGTTGCTACCCCTCGTGTGTTAAGAGGAAAGTAAAGCTCTTCTCCTTGGGATTTTTGAATAACTTCACCTGGGTCAACATACTGAAGAAGCGTGGGGGTATTCATATTCTTAACATAGGAAATAGGAGACCTTTCATCCCATAACTTCAGGTCTTTCCAAAAAGGTCCTCCCATAACGGCTTCAAGAAAGTCGGGTTTTGTCGTTGTGCCAATCTGAGAGATAAGATTAGCTATTCCTTGCCCCACAATGATGGTTTTAAAGCGAGCTGTTTGAGTGAGAGTCCAAGCGGAAAGATAGCCTCCATACCCCCATCCCCAAAGAGCCAAGTTGGTTGGATCTACTTTTTTTCCTTCAATTACAGCCTCTATTCCGGCCATGATATCTTCAAAATCTCCTTTGCCTAACTCCATATAAAGCGCTTGGCGAAACTGAACTCCATAGCCGTTTTCCCCTCGCCGTGTAGGGATAAACAGTGCATATCCCTTCCTCAGTAAACGCAGAGGCGAAAGAGGAATAGAACCTAGTTTTCCAAGGTAAGTTAAAGTCGATTGAGAAGAATAATCCTTAAGAAGAATCATAAGAGGAAAGAGAGTTTTTTCTTGAGAGGAGTTGGGGTAAATGACAATACCTTCTAAATCAAACTTTTTATCCTTTGACTTCCATTTAACCTTTTCAATAGAAAGATGGCTTGGGAGGTTAGGCGTTGAAAGTGATGTTATCTTTTCAGGAAGGAAACGATCTATGGGCGTAATATAACCTTCAGCTGGCGTTTGAAGATTCTGACTTGAATAGATTATGGCATCTCCCGCAGCGTTAAACTGTGCAAGTTGGAAAGACTGTTCTCCTTGCGTAAACTTTGTTGCTTTTTCGCCGTTTAAGCTAACTTCATAAATTTGATCGCTGATTCCCTCTTGATCAGCAACAAATACTGATTTTCCATCCTTCTTCCATCCTATAAGTTCGGGGTTTTCATTAGGTGTAGGGGCAAGACACCGTTTTTGGTTATCTTGCAAGCTTATAAGGCAAACCCTTGAAGCATCCATTTGGTAAAGGGGAATAGGATTTTGGCTTTTTTCTGGAAAATTTGTTGTGGTATAGGCAAGCCATTTTCCGTCAGGAGAGATCCGCATGTTTAAATTCATCTGCTCTCCTTGAACGAGACTCTTTTGCTTTTTTGTCTTTTGTTCTTTTGTTGTAAGATCAAGAAGGATAATTTGGGGAACGGGGGCAATTTGGGAAACAGGAGATGTTGTATCATTTTGTGATTTATACCCTAAGACAATCTTTTCATTGCCAGGAACCCAGCTTAGATAAAGTTCTTTTTAAAACTTTAAAGGAAAAGACTGCTTTTCAATAAAGTCTCCTTTTTCGTTGGGCTCCATGATGTAAAGAGTTGCTGCAACACTTTTATCTTCACCATACACGGTCTTAAAGTCACTGGAGGGGAGCGGATCATATCCCAAAACCGCTAATTTTTTGCCATCAGGAGACCACCAATAATCTTGAATATCGTGATTGAGCTCTACGATTTTCTTGGGTTTAAATTCTTGATGGGGTGTTGCCCAGAGAGCTACATATTTATCTCCTTGTCCTAAATAACTAATGCTCTGAGAATTGGGGATCCATCCGGCAAAGTAAATTTCTTTATCTTCAGGAAACGTAACCGTATGGCTTTTTGCTGACTTATAGTCATTCTTCACAAGCGTTACCGATTGCCATTGGCCACGTATTCCTTGCTTTGTGTCATATACCTTGGGTGTAGCATAGGTCAGAAGAAAATGATGATTGTCTGGGGAAAGTTCTAAGGTAATAATGTCTTTTGTGTTGAGAAGTTCTTTATAGGAGTCATCTTCATAAAAACTATTTGCTGAAGGCTCAGCATGTGTATCTACTCCCCAAAGAACAAGCCATGAGACTAATACTGCTTTAATTTTTATATTTTTCATAAATCTATTTTTCCCATCTTTTTTGTAAAAATGATAC
>JAKFXB010000120.1 GCA_021731585.1 Alphaproteobacteria bacterium | reverse complement strand
CGCCACCAGCAGCAGGAGCAGCGCCACCCCCTTCACCGCCGGCTGGTGCTTCCCCACCGGCAGGAGCCGCGGCAGCGGCTGGAGCCGCTTGAAGAGTTCCATTCGTGAAGTCAACGGTTGAAACGTTTTGTCCTTGGGGCTGACCTGTCTGATCGAAGAAGTAAAGCGTATCGGTCCTCGCTGTAAAGCGAAACCAAATCTTAAGAGTATCTAGCCTTTTCCCTTCAAGGGACTTAGCCGTAGCTTCAATCTTTGTAATAATGCAGTTCGTATAATCTATTTCTTCAGTCACCGTATATTTACCATTAATGGTATCAACTCGATAGATACTTATGGGAGTAATATTATTTCCCTGAAGAAAAGAATTTTGAGCATATATCGAAGCTTGCGTTCGCAAAATTTCAATTTGGACCCAGCTGGCATCAATCTCTCCTGCTGAAAAAAGGTTGTTTTCAGCAGCTGTATTGACTTCACGAACCATCTGTTCACTAAAAGCTAACAGACGATCAGCTTTTCCAAGCTTTGGATCAACGTTGTCCCCTGTCAATGTGCCCGTTCCTTGAGCCGCGATATTGACGTAGAGATTCGAATTGCTCGTTCCCGTTTCTGCTGCTGATACTACATTTGCCATTTTATGTTCCTTTCCTTTTATTCTGTTTCTTCATTTAATTGCCACTATCTCATCGAGCCCCTGGTTGCGGCAAGCTTGCGACAAGCCTTAAGGATGCTGTGAGTTCTTCAAGTTGGAAGAAGGGACGCAAAAAGACGACCGCTGTATAGCTTCCGGGATTCCCAGGAACTTCAGAAACATCAATCCTAGCTTCTCTCAGAGGGAACGAAGCCTTCACACTTTCAGGCGCTACATCGGCAAGAAGTACGTACTGCGCAATCCAAGAGTTCAGGAAGAGAGAAACCTCTTTCCGAGACATGAAGGACCCTATCTTATCCCGCATCATGGCTTTGATATAATGAGCAAAGCGAGAGGAGGTCAGCATATAAGGAAGTCTGGCTGATATGGCGGCGTTCGCATTGGCCGAATGATCCTCATAGGTTTTAGGTAATTGAGTCGTCTGCGAGCTAAAGAAAGCTGCATAGTCCGTATCTTTGCAATAGCACAAGGCTATAAAACCTAAGTCACTTAATTCTTTTTCACGTCTATCGGTGATCGCTGTTTCTGTGGGACATTTAACTGTCAAGTCACCATGAGGCGTCTTGTACGTGAAGGCGGGAAGATCAGAGACAAGCCCACCCCCTTCCACACCGCGAATCGCAGCTGTCCATTTGTAGAGGAAAAAGGCACTGGTAATGTTTTGTGCCATGGCATAGGCGGAACTTCCCCAGCAAAACTTGGTATTATCTGTTCCGTCCACGGTTTCCTCATAATCAAACCCTGAAACAGGATTGCTCGCTTCGCCATAAGGCAAGCGCATCAAAACATGAGGAAGGGTCAGCGTAAAGTACCGTGAATCTTCAGTCTGACGGAAACTTCTCCATTTAATGGCATCCGTTCCATCAAAAAGCTTGGACATATCACGAGGCTGGCTCATTTCTGTAAAGCTGTCAAAGTTAAACATACTTGCTGAGGCAGCTGTAATGAAAGGCGTGAAGGCACAGGCCGCAACGTTTGAAATAAGAGTGGCTAGTTCCACATCTTGGGGATTACGTCCAAACTCATAGTCGCCCATAAGGCAAGAGAAAGGAACGCCTCCATAGGTGCCATATTGTTGTTCATAAACCTTTTTGAAAAGTTGACTTTGATCAAATTCAACAGCCCTTTCAAGGTCATCGAATAATTCTTGTTTTGTCACAACCCAAAGCTTTAATTTAAGGTTTTCACCGGTTTCTGTTCCCATCACAAGCTTATAGAGACCTCTCCAAGACCCTTCAAAGGTTTGAAAAGCAGGATCATGAACAATTTCATCCATCTGCAAAGAAAGAGAGCTATCTATTTGGCTAATCCGGCTCACAATAAAGGAATAGACATCATCGCCCACACTTCCTTTGGGAGCTGCGGCCACTTGATTCACAAACTCAGCAATCATTTGCCTCGCATTAGCTAGCTGGGAAGGATCACGAGCAAGCTTACCATTTTGAATGATCGAATTCAAAAGGCTTCCACTTCCGCCTGTGCCCCCCGAACCTCCGCCTGTGCCACCCGCACTTCCGCCAGTTGTTGTTACAGCAGCTTCTGCACTTACTTCTGCGCTTGGCGCTGCAACTTGTTCTGTCGTTTTTGTTGGTGCGGTTTCTTTCTTGTCTGCCATGATTTAAACTCCCTTTTCTAAAATGATGTTTCTACTTTCCTGATCCCAGCTCTTTTTGAAGCCCTGCCAAAACATCAGGATTATCGACAATATTTCTTAATTCTGCGTCTAAAGCATCATTCCCATCGAGTTTGGAAAGGAGATCGCTTAAGGCAACCCGTTTTTGATAAAGCTCAGCAAGTTCAGGGACCTGCATGACAATGTTGACAGGATTGAAATCATCCATGGATTGGAATGAAAGAAGCACATTTAAATCTGGTGCACTGCCTCCCAAAACATTTGCAGCACGTATTGGCAATTGAGCATTAAGTGAGGCCATCACATCATTAATATTGTCACGATCAATTTCGATAAATTTTCTCTGCTTTAAGGGAGGAAGAGGCGTTGAAGGCACCCCTGCCAAATCGGCTAATATTCCCATCACAAAGGGAAGCTCAAAAGCTTGACTTGCCCCTCCCGTTTCAACGTCATAAGTAATTTGGACGCGTGGAGGACGAACCTTATCTAATAAATGTTGTGTACTTGCCATGATAAAATACTCCCTTATTTATTTTGTTGTCGCGGATACTTTTTCCGCCTCCTACTTATTATTAAAGCTGAATGTTATTAAAAAAGAGTAAACTTTTATCATTTATTTTAAAAATAACCTCCAATCCCTTTAAAATACTGGAATCTGAAAAAAGAAAAAATGCATACAAGTTTATCTATCTAAACGCCATTTTTTAAGGTTTGAGGGAACTTAAAATTTGATTACAGTAGTTGGCTAGCTCTAAAAACCCGGTTGTCATATATGGACGAGTGAGATGGATCAATAAGAAAATGCTTGCTACATAAGGGGCGAAGTCTATGGAGAATTTGGCTGTGAAGGCGATCCCCAAGACTAGACATGGGGAAGCTATTGTGAGGAAAGGATGAATATTTTTAAAAGGCTCACCGCCGTTGAAAAACAAGCCGATGACTTTGGCTTTATGTGGAGCAATACGGGTCAAATCTTTGAGCAAATACAAAGTGAATGTGAGGAAATCAAGGATAACCTTTCCCAACTCGGAGATCGCCATCATCTGCAGGAAGAAATGGGAGATCTGATCCATGCCGTTTTTTCCTTATGTTTATTTATGAAATTTGATGCGGAAGAAACGTGTGTCAAAAGCATAGAGAAATTTGAAAAACGTTTTGCGGAACTCAAACGACTTGCGCATGCTGCAGGATTTGAAACATTAAAAGGGCAACCTGTTGATGTCTTGATGCACTTGTGGACGCAAGCTAAGGAAAAAGTATTATTGAATTCTCATAGTAATGCTCCTTCTTGGGAGTATAGATTTTTAACGCAATCTGACATACCCTTTATTGTCTCTGCCTTTACGACTATAGGTTGGAATAAGCCCGCCTCTCTCTATCAAAAGTATTTGAAAGAACAAGAAAATGATCAACGGTGTGTTTGGGTAGCCTTTAAAGACAATGATTTTGCAGGATATGTAACTCTAAAATGGTATTCCGATTATTTACCTTTTCGTGAGCAAAACATTCCCGAAATTTCTGACCTCAACGTTCTCCCTAAATTTAGAAAGCAAGGCATTGCTTCTGAATTGCTTAGCTTGGTAGAAACAAAGGGGGGAGCAAAGAGTGCTACGGTAGGTATCGGCGTTGGCCTCTCATCCGATTATGGGGATGCACAAAAACTCTACGTTAAAAGAGGTTATGTTCCTGATGGCAGGGGGATTACGCATAACTACCAACCTGTTAAATTCGATGACTCCGTTCGTTTAGATGATGCTCTGGTGTTGTGGTTTAGGAAATGCTTATATAAAGAATGATCAAAAGCTTAGCCTTTAAAATATTTCACAAGACACGAAAGTGTGCCTTTAGGGCCCTTGGTGTAAAAACCGTTGGCGCGCGAGCCCTTGTTGTTAATAATGATCAAGTTCTTCTCATCAAGCATACATATCAAAAGGGTTGGTACACTATTGGAGGAGCAGTTGAAAAAGATGAATCCATGCGTCGTGCCATTTTTAGGGAGCTTTTGGAGGAAGTTGGCTTAACTCCTTTAGAAGAGCCAGAGTTGTTTTCTGTTTACCACAGCACCTCTGAAAAAAGAGATGATTACGTTGCTTTTTATATTGTCAGAAAGTTTGAAATGAAAGAAGTCTATTCTCCCGAAGTTCATGAAAAAAAATGGTTTTCTTTGTGTGACTTGCCTCTTGATACGACGCCTGCTACGAAAAGGCGCATAGAAGAATTTTTGGGTCAAAGGCAAAAATCCGACACGTGGTAATCAAAGAAGGTTGCAGATTAGAAGTACTCTTATAGAGATTTTCGAGACACTTTTCTTCCCAAAACATTTAACCACAGTTTGTCTGGACTATGGGCAAAATGACTACTACGATTTTCCGCTGTCCAGAGATCAATAATCTTGAACTGATCAGCAAGATAGGGCCGAAGCGATGTTTCTGTCATATAGTAAAACGTTCTTTCTTCCTGGGTGAATTCTCCTTCACCATGTTTAAAATTGGCAAAGAATATTCCTTCCGGTTTAAGAGCCCTCCTAACTCGGCTGATAACATTTTTCAATTCATGAGGAGGGATGTGGATCAGGGAGGCTGCTGCCCAAATGCCATCAAATTCTTTTGAAAAATTCATATCTTGAAAACGCATGAGCAATGGTGGTTTTTTAAGGATTTGACTTGCAAATTTGATCATTTCCTCTGAGCCATCAAAAGCGGTTACATCATATCCAAGTTCCTCAAAAAAACGTGCCTCCCTCCCAGTGCCGCAACCCACATCTAAAATTCTGCCCCCTGGCTTAAGTTGAGCAAGAAACCGTTCTCGGAATTCAAGCCGACAGCCCTTTATGGTCCGTTCATAATATAATTGTGCATTTTTATTATAATAGGCGATGGATGACATGTTTTTTTGTCCTTTACCTTTCTTCTTAACATTTGTAACACCTTGAACTACTCTTTACAAAACATTCATTGATGAGAAGATGTTCCATGATTGAGGTAAATGATTTCATTCTAAAACCTGCTGAAGAGAAAGATCTCTCAGAAATTATAGGGCTTTTTATCGAAGATGAACTAGGAGCTACGCGAGAGCATTTTTCTGATCCCGTGTTGTCCAGTTATCTTGAAGCTTTTCAGGCTATTAGAAAGGATAAAAATCAGCTCCTTCTTGTTGTTGAATATAAAGGAAGAGTGATCGGAACGTTACACTTAACCTTTATGCCTTCCCTTTCTTTCAAAGGATCTTGGAGGCTTAATATAGAAAATATTCACGTTGATAAAAGATTTCAAAATCAGGGTGTTGGCACATGGATGCTTCAAAAAGCAATAAACCTAGGAAGAGAAAGAAGGTGTAAAATTGTTCAACTTACAACGAATAAAAAGCGTTTTCGTGCCAAAGGTTTTTATGAGAAATTAGGCTTTGAAGCGACTCACGAAGGAATGAAATTATACTTATAAGAGTGTAAAACTAAATCGTTTCAATCAGACAAGAGCTATTCTTATAGAGTTTGAGGCATTTTAAAAAACTTCTGCGGACGCAAAGCTTTTAGCGTCCCATAAAGGCTAATGATAACCCAAGAAATTTCCATTAATACGGCGGCTAAATTCCAGGAAAAAAGAAGTGAACTTAAAATCAGGATCGCTCCAACAACATTCAACAAAGAATAGATCAAACTAGAGGATTCTAGTTTTCCCATTTGAAGCAAAGCATACACAATCAATATAATAAGAGTTCCTAAACATCCAATAAAATCTGAGGCCCACGTTAATAGGAGGCCGGATGAAAGACCTTGACAAATTTCTAACATGATATTTTATTCTCGCACGTTTTTTTATTTTAATTCATTAAATAATAAATATACACATTTTATTTAAAATAGATAGAGAAAATTTAAAATTGTCTGAGTGTCATCTATTGCGACGTATGTGAATGTGAGTGACTTTCTCCTCGTTTTTTTCTGATTTAATAAATCATAAAGAATAATTCCTTAAAAATGAGTTAATTGAGGGGAGGGGAGATCCCGCGTAACACAATTACCTTAATAAGCTTGAAAATTACCTATTAGTTTTCTAGAATTCAATTGGAGCTACATGTGATATTAAGAAGGAGTTGTTCTGATGAAGGTTCTGATTTTTAAGAAACTTTGGATGTTTTTATTAACTCTAACATTTCTAATGAGCTCAAAAATTAATTCAAACGCGGATGTATTAAGTCTAATAGACAAATTAAACAACGAAGAAGTAAGAATTATTCATCGAGCATTAAACAACAAGTGCCAAGTTGATTGGGAGAAAGAATTTAAATTAAACACATCCAACCGCAAAAAAAAAACCCGCAAAGTTCTTGATTTTTTAACTGTTGTGTTTGCTATGAAAATGGCAAAATCAGAGCAGAAAACCCTTGATTGTTTTCAGAGTTTTTATGCGGAGGAAAGTTCAGAATTAGATCCCATAAAATTGCAATATAAGCAATTTATGAAAAATCGATGGGAAGAGAGGCAGGCTAAACTTGAATCAAGGGACGCAACATTAAAAGGACTGCTGCGTAATTCAAAGCAAGATGATCTTGAAACCTTTGAATATCT
>JAKFXB010000012.1 GCA_021731585.1 Alphaproteobacteria bacterium | reverse complement strand
CTACAATATATTCAACCTGTAATTTTTGGTAAAAAATCTTATAAAAGAAATATTATTTAAGAATAAATCTTCTAATCATTTGTTATAATAACCTGAATTCCTCTTTTTTCCATTTTATCGAGGAGCTTGAGTATATTTTTTCCCCATTTAGAATTAGCATTGAAACTCCCTGAAAGGATAATATTCAGTTCTTGATTCGTAAAGTAGCGTTGCGCTTCTTGAAGTGCCTGATAGCAACTTTTGATACTCCGAACATTTTTGAGAGTTAGTTTCTGGCAATAAAACATTAAAAATGGCATTTTAAGAATCTCTTGGTCTTTCGGGTTAGAATAATCAAGATCATGTTCTCTTAGTCTTGTATAGAAATGGGCTTCTGTTGCTTTTACAACTTCTTCTTCGCGGGAGAGAGAAGTTGTAAAATAGCCACGCATTCGCTGATCAAATTCCATACAAATGGGGTGTGTACCATCATTAAGCCAAACAGCTTTAGGTTCAATATGGAGAAGGATAGTGCTTAGATCTCCTTCAGAGATAGGTTCAGACATTTCCGTTAATCTTTTAAGGAGCTCTGTTTCTGATAGGGAAGTATAATTAAAAAGAGTATCCTGATTTTTTTCTTTCCAAAACATAATACCAGCCCATAACCAGGGATAGTCACGATGAGAGAGATTGCTAAGATTCGTAGGTGTTTTGTCCTCCGTTGCTTCTTGAAGAGCCTCTAAAAGAAATTCGTAGATCGGCGAAATTTTGGGTGCGCTGGCGGGTGCTTTTAAAAAAACTCCCTCTGGTGTTTCCTCTAGCTTTGTATTTAAAGACTGAAAATATTTCATATATACTGGACCATAGACACATGCTGAAAAGCGAGGTTTTATAAATTTGCTATTCATTCCTGCCTGAGCAACGCAACTCCGCACCTCAGGTGAAAAATTGAAGGGATCTGCTTGAGGAACAAGATGATCGTCAATGACAGAATGGACTCGTCCCGTTAAATTAAACATGATTGCGCTAGCTACCCTTTCAAAGAGATAGGGAAGCTTTTGAGCTGCGGTTTTCCCAATTCTCCGATAATATTTTGAAATGAGATAGTCATTAACATGATCGGGCTTTAAAGGCTTTAAATCTGGGAATGTCTTTTGCATAATCCAACATCCCACAATACCCTTCATCTGGGCTTCATGGTTATCACTCTCCAGTATGTCAGGGATAAGACTTTTTAGATAAGACAGTGACTGAGGATCCCCTCCAAGAGCCGATAAGAGATACCACATAGCTGCTTCAAGATAAGAATGAGGCTTTCTATCAAGCTGGCGCAAGCAGATATCGCCATACAACTCTTGGGCAAGGCTATGATTTCCTCTGGAGGCTCTTTTGAGAGGCTTACTTGCTTCAATAAACTCCCCTGTTGTATAAAAAGTATATCCTGCATCTGCATCTTGACGTGTCCATTCATGGACAAGCGCTTGTACCTTCTGATCTTCTGGGCTTTCTTCTAAAAAAGTTGGAGAGAGAGAATTAAGATAAGCAAGAGCATCTCCATCTCCTGCTTCTGCTGCGCGTACATACCAGAGGGCAGCTTCTTTAGGAAGGTGCTTTCCTTTGTCTAGGTTACGGCGGCAAATATCAGCATAAGCAAGCGCAAATGCTATCTCTCCCTCATCAAGGGCATTACGTAAAAGAGGAGCTGCACTTTTATAATCTCCTTCCTCATAAAAGGCCGTTCCCTTCTGGCCAATAGCATAAGGTGAATCATCATCTTCCATAGCCCAGCTTGATTCATTTAAGAAAAAGAGAGAAAGTCCCAGAAATATAGGGGAAAGAAGAAGATTTTTTATCTTACTCATTGGAAATCGCTCGCAATAGAATGGGCTACATAAGGTTGATAGAAATCATTACTCTGTCCTGGCAGAGGTATTGAATAAGATCTTCCTTCCTCATAACCTGAAAACTCTTGTCGATGATCACGTAAGGCGTATGGGGGGGTAACTTCAAAAGGTCTATCATAATAAGCTTTGCAGCCTGAGGCCCGAATGCAAACGGGAGCTCCTAATGTAAGTGTATGAGAGCAGCTTGCTAACGTATCTCCACAACACCAACACATGTCATAAAATGAGCAAATATCTAGAAAAACATGACGAATGGGATCAACTTGCGCTTGACCTTGCGTCATAAGATGAGAGCGAATATCACCTATACTTCTTTTTTTATGAGTCTCTCTAAATTTAGTAATTTCATCTTTTACAGTCATCCAAATGGCTTGTTCGCTATGAAAATAAAGCTTACCTAAAATCTCTGTCCCTCCTCCTTCCATTGATTTCGAGTGGATTTGAAGACGCTCTTTTCCAGGAATGCTACTTTCTGTTTCGAGTTCTTTATCCATAATTCCTTTAATTTCATCTCTAAAGGGGTCATAACTGGAGTTTCGTAAACTTGTCTCCGCACTCCCTTTATAACTCTTTGTGATAAATCTTAATCCATAGTTTCGATAATTTTTGAGTCTTTCTCCCAATTTTCCTTTAGTTAAGGCTTTTGCAAATTTCTTCGCTGAATCTCGGTTTGCATTTGCAGGCCAACCACTTACAAAAAAATAAGGAACCTCTCTAAATTGTGGGGCCTCATCTTGAAGTACAAAAACCAATCGAATGGTAGCAAAATTTGTTACTACAGGAAGATATTCCCCGCTGCCATTTTGTTGTCTTAAAGCCATCATAATGTCTGGCATTTTTTGATGCCATTCATGGGTCTCTTTGTCAGTCGGATCGCTAAAGAATTTAACCCATTTGCGGCTTCCCCCTTGGTCTTCTTGTGGTGCAGTTATTTGACTCATTTCAGGAAGAGGGCAGGGGGGAGATGCAAGAATCTCTTTAAATTGCGTATAAAGAGTTCGTCTTTGGGAATGACTTGGAAAAGCAGCTGAGGTTTGTGTCCGCACAGGGGGAGTCACAAATTCCTTTTGAGTACGCTGTTTTTTCGAAGCTTTCTTAGGTAATAAACCTCCTTGGGGGACTATTCTCTTTCTAAGTTCTTGGTCTGCATCTATGCTTTCTTCTAGCAGAATACCATGCATGGCCTAGCTGGGAGTTTCTCCAAGAAAAGATAGTATTGTTAGTAAAAGTGCTGAAAAAAAAGATATTCGAGTGTATTGTCGTCGGTTCATAAAACCCTGATGTATAACTTTTCTATATTTTGACGAAAGAGTATCAGAGAGATAAAATCAATTCAACTTCAATTTCAGAGGAATATTTTAACCAGAGGTGTTCAAAAAGAGTGCGATGTATATTCCCTCTGTATTCTTCCAACTGACGGGAGACATCTTTCGCAGTTGTGCCACGTTTAGTTACGTTTCCAACATTTGTTGAAAAAAATGTTAGCCAATTCTTGACGTACAGAAGTGATACGTCTGTAACGTATGTTCCGCTCAGATCAACCCACTTCAATCGCTGTACGTAAGCCAAGGGTTCAATATTACTAACTGCTGTGTTGCTCAGATCAAGCCTCTCCAGTCGGGTTAATTTGGTCAGAGGGTTTATATTAGTGATAGGTGAGTTACTTAGGTCAAGGTCGAGCAACTCCACCAATTCGGCCAGAGGCGATATATCACTGACAGCTGTGTTTTTCAAATAAAGCTCACGTAGTTTTTTAAACATAGCCAGATGAGATAAATCTGTGATTCCTGTGGAACTCAGGTCAAGATGAAGTAACTCTTCTAATGTTCCTAGAGTTGAAATGTCCGTAAGGGCTGAACCTCTCAACCCAAGGAGCGTCAAATTTTTCATGTTAATTCTAGTTGTGATGTGCTGAAGGTGTTTTAATGTCGTAGGAAAGTTAAGTTCAAAGCCACTAATTCTTTGAACACGAGGATCATTTAATATTGAGTAAAGCTCTTTTAACTCTTTTATAGAGGCATACCTCACAACTTCACCACCTATGCTGGTGTCGCCCATCCCTTCAAACTCACCTTCTGGGATGACTGCTGAAAGGTTTCTGAGCGTGTACTGTAGGTTAATGCTTAAATTTGGATGACCCCGTCTATTACAAACAGACTCTACATCTCTTACATCTGTGGAACTCAAGTCAAGATATTCAAGATTTTTCAACGCAGTTAGGGGAAGTATTACGTCATCGCTGACATCTGTTCCGCTCAAGTCAAGAAAACGTATGGTTGGTAGTTGATGTGTGAGGCGGGAGAGCTGATAGGCGGCCGGCGTGAAATTAAATTTTAACCCTGAAATGATGGATTCCGGATTCTCTAAAATGGCATTAAACTCAAGAAGAGAGTTTAATGTGCGAAGTTCTGCAGAAGGAAAGTCTGATGCGTCTGTATTACACTTGGGAGCTGATAAAGAAGAACTTGGCCCTGTATTTTTATCATCTTCAAACATTGCCATTGAAGATGAGCTTGTAAAAAGACAAAACAAAAATAAATAATATTTCATAATCAGATAACCTTTTTTGAAGTTAAAAAAATCGTTCACTTTTAATAAAAACTCATTCTCTAAATTAGAAATGAATATCATATATATTAATATTGAAGTTATAATATAAAAATAAATACCAAGTGTCAATATGTATGAATATTTCAATTTTACACAGCTAAAGCGGCACAGTGATGTGAGTGCGCAAAACTCGATTGGTAAGTAATAACGAGACGTGAAACAAATTAGGGAACATGCCTTGTTATAAGTGGCTTAGATGCCTCTCTTAAATTTTCTGGACAAAGGCTCAAGTCTTCTAGAAAGGAAAAAACCAAGTTTTTCTCTATTCCATCTATAAATTTCACTGAACATGGATCGAGCACAAACTTCATATAAAGCTTCTTTTTCTAGGGGATCGCATTTCTTTTCAGCTTCAAGCATCGACACTTTTTTCTTAGCTGCTCTCTTATTGGAAATTGCTTTCATTGGCTTTCTCCTTTTCTATTAATCTTGTTTTGAACCTACTCCTATCTTGTTCTATTTTTTGCTTATTATTTTATTGAATTTTGCGGAAAAGTATTCGTTACTGATCTTCTTCGCAATAGCGATCAATTGTCTCAGCAAGGGTATGTTTCTTAGCGGCGGCTGTTTTGAAGTATCGCCCTTCTCGTATGGCAGCTTCTGTATGTTGAGCCCATTTCTTCGCGTCTGTTAATCGCTGAAAGCTCGCTGTTTGGGGTGGGTAACCTTTCAGTCGAATTTTTACGCGATGAATAACTTTCCCTTCGTCTGTGGTCCTTTTTTCTATCGTTGCCATCGTATTTTTTTACATTAAGTGCAAACCTGCATAACAGTACATCAAAATACAGGAGAATTTGCAACGCTTCATTTCTTATGGTCGAAGTTAGGTACAGGGAATGGGGAAGGGAGTATTTTTTTAAAGTGTCCCTCCAGTGTCCCATTGAGGTTATGTGAGACTCTCAGAAGATCAAAAAAGTGAGTGTGCTTCTTTGGTTGCGGGGGCAGGATTTGAACCTGCGACCTTCAGGTTATGAGCCATAGAAATTGATGTTTTACGAAACTATATAAAGTTATATAACCCTTTACAAATCAAGACTTCTAGGCCATAGTCGGTTGTGCCAATGATTGCCAAATTTGATGAAATTATACCTAAAATGCGGCACCAGTGCGGCACCAGGAAAAAAATGAAAGTTAATTTTACGAAACAATTTTTGCTGAAGTACAAACCACCTACCAAAGGTCGAATTAATTTTCATGATACGCAAGAGAAGGGGTTATCGGCCTACATTACCGCAAATGGGATCATTACATTTTTTGTGCGCAAGAGAATTAATGGAAGGGATGAAAGGATTCATTTGGGGCGTTTCCCAGAGCTTTCTATTGAGAATGCCCGCAAAAAAGCTTTAGCGGCCAAAGCAGATGTTGCTAAGGGCATTGATCCTAATCAAGAGAAGAAGCGCTTAAAGCAGGAGATAACGTTTGGTGACATGTTCCATGAGTTTATGGAGCGTTATAGCAAAAAGTTTAAAAAGAGTTGGATTTATGATGAACGAGAGGTCAATAAGTTTATGAGCTCCTTTTTTCATCGTAAGGCCTGTCAAATCACAAAGATTGAGATTCTAGAACTTCATGAAAAGATTGGTGATGAGAATGGGCGTTATCAGGCGAATCGGCTTTTAGAACGGGTCCGGGCTATTTACAATAAAGCTATTGAGTGGGGATGGGAGGGCACAAACCCAGCATCTGGTATTAAAAAATTTAAAGAAAAAAGCCGACAAAGGTTTTTACGAAAAGATGAAATGCCTCGTTTCTTCAAGGCGCTTGCGGAAGAAGAGAATATTTCTGCCCGTGATTTCATTCTCTTGTCTCTCTTAACAGGAGCCCGCAAAAGTAATGTTCTTGCTATGCGGTGGGAGGAGATCAATTTTGTTCTTTCCGAATGGCATATTAAAGAAACAAAAAATGGAGAATCTCACGTTATTCCCTTGGCAGCTCCAGCTATTGCGATTCTAAAGGAAAGGAAGATTTATTCTCAGAGCCCCTTTGTTTTCCCAGGAGAAGGGAAGGGGGGGCATTTGTCCGATCCTAAAAAAGCCTGGGCCAGGGTTTTAAGGAGAGCAGAAATCGTTGATTTGAGGATTCATGACCTACGTCGCACATTGGGAAGTTGGATGGCTGCCATGGGGGCAACAACAGCCATTATTGGAAAAACTCTTGCCCATAAAAGTGTAGAGGCCACAAAGGTCTATGAACGCATTGATATTGATCCAGTAAGGGAGTTCATAACGCGCGCTAATGATGCAATTTTTAAGGTTGCGTATGCAGAAGAGGGGAGGGGTAGTGGCGAGGACAAAAGTTCTGATGTTGCAGCAGGTTAGTTGTTAAGCACTTATAAAGAGATTTGCAAGGAATACAATTTCACGTAGCTTTTTTT